>CAZAIW010000132.1:0-6360 GCA_964485285.1 uncultured Burkholderiaceae bacterium
GTGGCGAAGTCACCGGACTCGTACAACCAATGGATGGGCTTGCTCGTGGCTTTGCCTTTGATCGACTGGCCCAGTTCGTCGGCAGACTTTCCAGCACGACTACCGAGGCCAGTGATCGGGACGCGGAGCCTTGAGTTATGTGGCCTGTAGCTAGGCTCGCTGGCTGAGGGGTCAAGTAGCAAAATCGTATCCGGCTTGGTTTCACGACCTGCCACCATGCCCTCTACTCCAAGAGCAAGCGACCAGTGTTTGAACTTGGAGTTCTTCGCGTTGGCCGTCACGATGGCGACGATTTCCCCACGCATCAAACAGTCCACCACCCAGCGGTCTAAGCCGCCTTGCTTGCTTTCTCGCAGCGTCAAGTTCAGCGGCAACTTGAGGGAGTCAACTAAAGCGACAAATTCATCTGCGTGAACGCCAGAAAAGTATGTATGCTGAAACGCTGACCAGACAATCGCCGGGACTCCGTGCTTCCTTCTTGATAGATTCTCAAGCGCCGAACTTTTGGCCAGATCAAAAATGACAAGTAGAGAAAGAAAGACCATCAGGCCGCAGCAGCCATCGGTTTTCCCTTGGAAAAACGTCACATGTGCTGGAAGTTGTTTTTGACTTGTTTGCACAGACAGGTAGTGCGAAGTTTGCAGCTTCGGGTAGTAGCGTTGAAACCGATACGAAACGACAGCACTAGACTTCAATTTGTGCGCCGTCATATCAGTAGTCCTCGGGAAGCAGAACTGTGGTGCAGCGCCTGATTCCATCGTCATCGGCGGCATCAGTTATCACCCAAACCGATTTCAGTTCAGTTCGCTTTGAACGCGGTGTTGCTTTCAGCTTTTCGGCTGACACCAAGCGGTACACCGACATTACGCGACTGCCATCGCATAGCGCCATTTCATTAAGTGCAGCGTCTTCCTTGCAAACGTCACCCCAGTCACCATGCAGGTGGCGGTTTATCAAGAACGCTGCGCTGAATCCGGTTTTCTCCAGTAGTGCCAGTGCACCCGGTGTGGCTACACATTGGCCCAGTTGGAACTTCGCGGCGTTGGTGATGATGGTCACAGG
The DNA here is from genome assembly GCA_964485285.1 of uncultured Burkholderiaceae bacterium. Classification (GTDB taxonomy): domain Bacteria; phylum Pseudomonadota; class Gammaproteobacteria; order Burkholderiales; family Burkholderiaceae_C; genus JASGCK01. The sequence goes on from CAZAIW010000132.1 coordinate 1,063, forward strand.
TGGTTTTGCTTGCGCCGTATGAGTATGAATGTCGTGGTTGGTGGTCATGGTCTTTTCCGTGTTGTTAGAAAGTGGATGTGAATTGCGGACGTGGCAAAGCCTCGGCATGAGCTATCCGATACTTCGCTTTTCTAGAAAATCAGGGTGTCTGTGCTGCGTGAACTGCGTTAGAGGCTCGGCGCTTCTTCAAGAATTGAGCGACGTTTGAAGACGACACTGCAACCGTCCAGACGTTTGAGTTCGCGCCCGTCGTAGTTGCTGATAACCGTGTACGACATACAGCGGTGCTCCAAGCCGTTGCACGCGCTGCGCCAATCGCAAGCGCGGCAGATGTTTCCAAGGCTATCGGTGGCTACATCGCTCTTGAGCATGGCAATAAAGCCTTCGGGTGCTTCATTGGGGTCGAGGACTTTGGGAGCTTGCTTCTGCATTTTTCAGTCCTCCAAATTGGGTGGCATAGACATATTCATGTGCTTACGTCGATGCTACGTAAAGTGCCTTTACCAGTGCATGTGATGTCAAGGGTTTGTTGGCTTGCGCACATTCCAGTGCCACTCGTTTGATCGCATCGCGGAGAGCTTCTACCGTGATGTGACCAGCTAATGGCGAGTAAAACGATGGGAGCATGCGATACCCAGCGGTGTACCAACTGACCAAGGCTTCGATGTGAATGGACTTCAATGGCCGGCCTAGTACCGCACATTCATAGGCTTCTGCTATTTCCTTGGGGAAAACTTCATAGAGGTAACCTATTGGCGTGGTGCCATCGTCGAGCAAGTCAAAATCTTGTTCTGGCTCCAGAATGCCTGCCAGTAGTGCCTCGTGTGAGCGGAACGGCATTTCCAGCAGCGTGACGAACTCGTCGGTCAGTGCAAACACGTCGCGCAAAGTGCGTCTCTGGTTGAAGGCGGACGCATCCACAAAACGAAGAGCAACCAGTGTGGCCGGTGCTGTAAACAGCGCCTGAACATCAACCAGCGGCGCACTCAACAAAACGGATACAGCACGATTGCGGTGGGCATCGTCTGCCAAGCCAATGTGGGACAGTGCGACTTTGAGGCTACTGGACTCGTCTTTGGTCAGGCTGTGGACGCTGCAATGTGCGTATGCCAGCGCCAAGTATTTGATGGCCGTGTCGCTCAGATTCAACAGCTTTTGTATCAGCACCAGCTTAGATGCCACGATGCACAGCACGGAGGATTCTGACATTGCAACTTGAGTCAACTGGTCAGCCAGCTCCTGTGCTTCGATTCTGTGCTCCAGGACGTGATCAGGCTTGAGCAAGAAGCGTGGCACGTCGGTGGGCAAATCTGGCGACTGCGGCAGCCCTAATTCTTGCCAGAAAAAGCGACGCACAGTGTGGCCGCAATACTGCGAATCTTCACCATCAGGGTTACTCACAATTTCAGCCAATTTGGTGCCCAGTCGGTGCATGGAACGGCGTTCTTCAATAGTCTGAAATTTCAAGTTTTCAGGGTGCGGTACAAGGCTATGGCTGTCAAAGCAGGCGGCCTCACGGATGGTGTCGAAGGCTTTGTTCAGGGATTCATCAAGGCACATGGTTTTCTCCACGACCCTGCATACCGCTGTGCCCGTTAGGGCTAACGGTGGCACAGGATCAGTCAGGGTTTCAGGGATGCAAACGAGCACGACGAAGCGCCCTGATGCGTTGAAGGCTCAGGAACACGGTCTGAAGGTGTTCGAATGCGGGGGAAGTTCAGTGCAGCCAAGTTGTCTCGGGCTGCGGCCCCAAAACAGAACGATTGGGGCGGTTTCAAACAAGCAAAAGTCTGCTTGCTCGCTATCGGTGTCAGCAGTCAAAATCCGGCCAAAACGGTTGTTTTGCGAATATAGCTACCTATAGCTCTATTCTATACGATTTTGAGTGTAAAAACCACTGAAAATAGCTTATTGACCGTCTAAAAGTGGCGTTATCACCCCCAAAAACGCCCCATTGAGCCCCTCAATGCGGTCAAAAAAGTGCTTTATGGTGGTCAGCCAGCCAAACCATAGAAACGGTCAATTTGCTTATATTTTAAGCACTCCAGCGATTTGCACACAGCAAAACTCTGTGGTAAACTACCGACATGCATTTTTTGACTCGAACCGTATTAGCTTGGTTGCTGATGTTGGCGATCCCCGTGCAGGGTTTCGCTGCAACTGCCATGCTTTTTTGCGCGCCCAGTCATCATGGCGTTGTAAGCACAATCACTGCATTTCAAGTTGCTGCCTCCAAGCCCCAAGCATCTGAGCATTCTGCGCACTATCACGCCGGTATGCAGCAATCAGCGCATCATGAGCACGAGAGTGATGTGTCGTCATCAGCCACTAGTAATGCCGCTGATAGTCCTGACCTCGCCAAAACAGCGCCGCTAAAAATTGGTAAAGTTGCCGACGGCAAGTGCAGTGCGTGTGCAACCTGCTGCACTGGCTCGGCGCTCGTTAGCGCACCTCAGATGAATCCCGTTGCAATGACGGGTTCAGATTCGATTCCATTCACATTGGAGTCTTTTTTTAGCTATGTTCCAGAGGGGTTTGATCCCCCTCCGCGCTCCATACTCGCTTGAACAAAGTCGTGCGGTATTCCCCGCACGGTTATTTTCACTTTGACCTCTAAGCCATAGGCGTAACCGCGCTTTGGCACCGCTGCTTGGCATATTTTGCTTGAGCGTGCGTGGGGTCATCTTTCATGCGAGGAATCTATGAATCAAATCACTTGCCGATGGCAGGTTCGCTGGGTATCAACGCTTGCATTGGCTACGCTCTGCGCGACAACAGTACAAGCCCAGTCCAAACCAGATGCGGCTACGACAGTAGCACTCCCCTACCGCTCTGTCTTTGATGGTTATCAAAAGTTTAACGATCAGGTTGTCGCGTCTTGGACGCAAACCAATGCCACGGTTGAAAAAATCGGTGGTTGGCGCGTTTATGCCAAAGAAGCCAGACAACCCGATGCGCCTGATAGCACAGAGAAAGCGCCAATGCCCAATCCGAAATCTGGCGTACATGATGGTCACGGAGGGAAACCATGAACCCAAAAGCTTCATTCCCTCGGCACTTCAAACTGGCGGCAACAGCGGTATCACTGGCGGTTTTGTCTGGCTGTGCCAGTGTCAACTTTGACCAGTCTTTAGCCAACACCAACCAAGCCGCTGCTGACTTTACGCAGGGCAAGCTGACCTTGGCGCAAACCAAGGAGCAGCGTGATGCGCTTGACCAAACTGCGACGGAGATCCTGCAAAAGCCAATTGGTCAAAGTGATGCCGTGCGGCTGGCCTTGGTCAATAGTCCTGCATTGCAAGCGATGCTGGCACAAAATTGGGTGGATGCGGCCAACGCAGCACAAAGCGGACGTATTGCCAATCCGGTCTTCACGTTCGAGCGTCTGCGCTTTGCTGACGAACTGGAAATAGGACGTTTACTTGCGTTCGGTCTGTTAGACCTGCTGACCTTGCCGCAACGTTACGGCATCGCACAGCGCCAAATTGCGCAGGCACAACTTCGCTTGACCAGCAGCGTGATTGAGCAAGTCACGCAAGTTCGCCAAGCGTGGGTTAAAGCCGTTGCGGCGCAGCAAACCCTCATTTACGCACGTCAAGTGAATGATGCAGCGCAGGCCAGTGCCGAACTGGCACGCAGGATGCAGGCTGCTGGTAACTTTACCAAGTTACAACGCGCACGCCAGCAAGCCTTTTACGCCGACGCAGCCACAGGGTGGGCGGCAGCGCAACACACCAGTACGTCAACGAGAGAAGAATTGGTGCGTCTACTGGGTTTGACTGACACACAAGCGGCAAAGCTGGTTTTGCCAGACAGATTGCCAGATATGCCTGGCAGCCCACGCACCCCCGATGAGGTTAGCAGAAAAGCCAGCAGTGGGCGCTTAGACATCAAAATTGCGCAGACCGAATTTGATGCGGCTGCCAAAGCGCAAGGGCTGAACACGCTGACCAGTTTTACCGATATTGAACTGGGTATTCGGCGCGATACGGTATTTGACAATGCGGCGGGAACATCCACGCCACGACGTGGTTACGAGGTCAGTCTACGTCTTCCGATTTTCGACTGGGGTGGTATCAAGCGCGATGCCATGAATGCGCAAACCTTGGCTTCGGCGAATCGACTTGAGGCCACTACCCGTGCCGCTGGTTCCAATTTGCGTGAGAGCTATTCCGCATACCGCACAGCCTACGACGTGTCCAAGCACTTCCGAGATGAGGTTGTCCCACTGCGCAAGACGATTTCAGAGGAAAACGGACTGCGCTACAACGGCATGTTGATTTGGGTGTTCGAGTTGCTGGCAGACAGCCGCGATCAAGTCAGCAGCGTCATGGCTGCGATTGCTGCTGAACAGCAATTTTGGTTGGCCGACGCCGCGCTGCAAGCCTCTTTGATGGGCAAACCCACGATGGCTTCGGTCGGCGCTATGTCCACCGGTGGCGGTGGTGAGGCTGGACATTAAAACTGCAACAAATAAGGATATTCACAACATGAACTCAAGAAGACAGTTCTTTAAGTCAGCAGGTATTGCCGGTGGGGCAATTGCTGTATCTGCCATCAGCAAAGTGGCAATGGCTGCATTGCCCGAACCCGTATTGCAAACCAAGCCGGACACCATGCCGCCCTTGGTGCCCAGCAGCGGTCGTCCCTACAACCCGGTGGTCACTCTCAATGGCTGGACATTACCGTGGCGTATGAACCAAGGCGTAAAAGAGTTTCACTTGGTGGCCGAACCCGTAGTGCGCGAAATGGCACCAGGTATGAAAGCTCATTTGTGGGGCTACAACGGTCAGTCACCGGGACCGACGATTGAAGTGGTCGAAGGCGACCGCGTCCGCATCTTTGTTACCAATAAATTGCCTGAACACACCAGTGTGCATTGGCATGGTCAGCGCCTACCCAATGGCATGGACGGTGTGGCGGGGCTGAATCAGCCTGCCATTCAACCCGGTAAAACTTTTGTTTACGAGTTTGTCGCACGCCGCCCCGGCACTTTCATGTACCACCCGCATGCTGATGAAATGACACAAATGGCGATGGGCATGATGGGGTTTTGGGTGACGCATCCCAAAACAAAACACCCGTTGATTGAAGACGTGCAGCGAGACTTTTGCTTCTTGCTCAATGCCTATGACATTGACCCCGGCAGCTACACGCCCAAGATCATGACCATGCTCGATCAAAACCTGTGGTCGTGGAACAGCCGCATCTTTCCGGGCATCGACAGCCTGAACGTGCGATTGAACGACAAGGTGCGCCTCCGCATCGGCAACCTGACCATGACGAATCATCCGATTC
>CAZAIW010000133.1:0-6350 GCA_964485285.1 uncultured Burkholderiaceae bacterium
GAAAGAGGGTGTGCCCGCAGCAGATGCAGGCGTAGCTGCCGCGCTCCCAGTGCTGTTCGTATTTACCGGTGAAGGGGCGTTCGGTCGCGGCGTGCCGGGTGACTTCAAAGGCGACGCTTTCGGCTCCTTTGGCCTCTAGCTCGGCCTTCCATTCAAGGGTGGATTTTTGGACGGGGTAGGTCATGGTTTTTTCCTTTTTTACGATGAACAACTGATCTCGATGTGCGCCGCCCAATCGGGTGGATGGCGTGCCAAGTCTTCGCAGCCCGGGTGTTCGCTAAAGGGAGTCTCTAGCACGCGCAGCAGCCGCGCCACTTCGGTAAAGTCTTGGGCCTGTGCTTGCTCAATCGCGTTTTGTACGAGGTGGTTGCGCAGCACAAATTGGGGGTTTTTTGTCAGCATCAAATCGCTGCAAGCCTTATGTTGATTGGCCTGTGAGCCATCACTCGCTTGCAAGCGCCGCTGGTATTGGTCTAGCCAAAAATCGAATGCTGAAAAATCGACAAATTCAGCCCGTACAGGGTCAAAGTTTTGAGTTGCCACGCAGCTGGACAAGGTACGCCAAAAAATCGTGTAGTCGGTGCGCTCTTTGGCCAGCAGGCCAAGGATGCCCTCGATCAGCGCACGGTCTTGCGCGTGTGCGCTTGGCAGCCCCAGCTTGGCTTGCATGTGGGCTTGCAGGTGTTGCGGGAACTCGGTTTTGAAGGTCTCTAGCGCTTCGATGGTCTTGGCTTGTGCGCTCTCGTTCGTGGTGTTTGCATGTGTGCCACCGTTCACGCCATCAAGGGCAAGCTCGGTCTGCTCGATCAGCGGCAAGAGCGCCTGCCCTAGGCAAAACAAATTCCAATACGCGATATTGGGCTGGCGGTTGTAGGCGTAGCGCCCTTGGTCGTCCGAGTGGTTGCAGATGTGCGCGGGGTTAAAGCCATCCATGAACTGGAAGGGCCCGTAGTCAAGGGTGAGTCCCAAGATGCTCATGTTGTCGGTGTTCATCACGCCGTGGCAAAAGCCAACGGCCTGCCAAGCCGCGATCAGCTTGGCGGTGCGGCTAGCCACCTCGGCAAGCAAGGCCACATAAGGGTTGGCGGCAAGGTGGCAGTGCGGATAGTGGTGGCTGATGACGTGATCGGCCAGTTGCTGGAGCTGCGCATGCTGGCCCAGATACGCGAAGTGCTCAAAGTGACCAAAGCGGATAAACGACGGCGCAACGCGGGTGACGACGGCGGTGGTCTCTAGCGTTTCGCGCCGCGCCATCATGTCCGAGCCCACCAGCGCCAAGGCGCGTGTGGTGGGAATGCCCAAAGCATGCATGGCCTCGGAGCACAGGAACTCGCGGATCGACGAGCGCAAAACCGCACGGCCATCACCCCCGCGCGAGTAAGGCGTGCGGCCTGCGCCTTTGAGCTGAATTTCTTGGCTGCCTTGCGGCGTTGCCAGCTCGCCCAGCAGCAGCGCCCGTCCGTCACCCAATTGCCCCGCCCACACGCCAAATTGATGACCGCTGTACACCGATGCCAGCGGCTGCGCACCTTGCGGGACGGTGTTGCCAGAGAAGACGTGCAGCGCTTCGTCGCTGGCTAGCCACTCATCGCTAAGCCCCAGCGCATCGGCCATGGCGCGTGAGACACCCACCCAGTATGGGCTTGGCAAGCCTTGGGGCGTAAGCGGGGTGTAGAAGGCATCGCCTAAAGCGGCGAAGCGGGCAGGGGTGAGATTCACGGTAGGCTTAATTCAGTTTTAAGAAGCGCCTATTATTGCGACGGATCAACTTTTGAGTTCGGCGAACTTTGCCGCCATTGTGGGGTTGCCCTTAGTCAGCTTCTTGATCGTGACATCTTGCGCCTTATCGTTCGCAAGACGTAGATTTCTATCTGTGCCAAGCAGCGCATCTTTGGTTTTCTGCAAGTGGTCAATCGATTTATCGATCTCATCAATGGCCTTTTTGAAGCTACTGGAGGCTAAGTCCAAGTGGGTCACAGACAATTCATGTTTGAGGCTCAGCCAACTCACCAACATTAGTTAGCGCTCCGCGAACTAGTGTTTCTACCTGCTTCGAGCTCAAAGCCCACAACTCTGCGAGCATTGGGATTGCAAGGGCGGCATCCGAAGGAAACAGTGGACGTCGTTGAAGCATTCCAAAGGGGCCGTCCGTCTCAGTAAGGACACGATCCCTTGGCATTGATGCAGCCAATGATCTACCGCTCGCACTCTTCAACATTGCCGGACCGACTGAAAACCAACAACCAAGGTCAATGGCTCTGGCGAGTTCTTTCTGCGAGCCCGTGAACCAGTGAAGAATTGGCGTTCCAGATTTCGGATGTGCTTCGAGCATGTTGAGAACGTCAGTAGCAGCTTGCCGACTATGAATTGACATTACCCTTCCACCAGCTCGCTCGCAGGATTTGAGAATGTGATCGAAGACGGCAACTTGATCTAAAAAATATGGTTTCCAATCCTTTCCACCTTCAAGACCAATTTCCCCGACATATGCAGAGTCCGAAAGGAGCGTGTCAAACAAAGAAAGCTCTCGTTTTCGCTGGTGGGCTACTTGTGGATGAAGTCCAAGAGCTGTACGAATTCGGGGAGCAGTGTTTGCCAAGCGCTTGGTACCCAACCAAGCAGAAGGAGTGGTTGTTACGGAAAGAACATATGTGCCGTTTTGTCTACAAAGCTCTACCGCTCCAAATGGGTCGGGATACAAGTCCAAATGAGCGTGGAAATCAATCATGCAATTCCACGGGCTAGCAAAAAACTCTCAATCTCATCGAGACCACGACGCACTACCTCTTCATACTGCGATCTCAAATGGGGATCTAATGGCAGCGGCCCCGACCGGGAAGCGATTGCTCGCATAGGCATTTCGCGCGCACGCAGGATCGCGGTTTGCACAGCGAGCAGATCGTCGCCCATCTCTGCCCCTTGTGTAAGAGGTGCCGCATAGTCAGAAGTATCTGCAACGCCGGCAAATTCAAAAGATGCACGCCGAATAAGACATGGAACGCATCGGCCGCAAGCGTGACCTTTCCGCTTCCAGTTGCTGCATGACATCGTCTTTGGCGCAGCATTCTGCAAAGCAAGCGGATTCAGGCATTCGCGAAACATCTCTCCTTTTGTTTTGAATTCATATGGATTGCTAATCGTTGTAGAGATGCCAATTTGATCAAAAACATTTTGAATTTTTCCCAAAAAGTAAGGATGGGTAGTTCGAGTACTTAGCGACCCTACCCTTCTCGGCGTGAGCGGTGCGTTAAGCGCAATAAACCCATTTTCTGGAACTATCAATGGAACTAGGTTTGCGTCGGTTACTTCAGCTACAACGGAGGCCGCAACTGCGGCGAGGGCGAGGAAATTGAGGCTGCGAGAACGCATGGTGATGTCTGACGTTGCATCACGAAGTTTTACAGGATGTAGATTTACCCCAAAGCGTGCTACCGGTCGTGGCATATGCTGCAAGACATTAGTTTGAATACTGGAATCACGATCATAGGCATGGCTCACTAACAATGGATTTTCTCCACGCGTCAGCAAATCAAACACTCCAATCGTGCTGTCCAGGCCACCTGAAAACAAAGCAACAGAATCGGTGTTTTCGGGGACATCGATTGTTAACTTCGTACGACGTTCGTTGATTTCTGGCGGGGGGCATCCACCCGTACGAAACTCTAACGACCATGAATCTCCAGTAAGAAATCGAAGTGCCGTCTCTAACTCAGCCGCAACACTTATCCATGGGGCTGGATCACACAGCGCCACGACCAATTTGAGATCCCTGCACCACCTATCAGGTGCGGCAGCACGATCTACAAACGTATCCGCAGCCGTTACTGCGAGTGCAATTGACAGAAAATCAAACGATTGAATGGATGCCTTCTTAGGCAAGCCTCTGAGAGCCGGAAAAACGGCATTCCCAATGGATGCATGCGCATTTCGATCGGTGATTCCGTAAAGTAAAACGGGAAATACGTTCGCTGAGCGAGACGGTAACGCGGTCAAGTCGACATGGCAAAAAACTGTAGTCATAAACCCTCCACTTCCCATGCAGCCCACACATCTCGAATAGCTTGCTGCTGTAGCTGCGTCAGGTCCGAGGTCGTCATTTGATTCAAAGAAGCACCAGCTTGAAGGCTGGATTGCATAGCGACATCCACAGCCACCTTTACTGTCTCCCGCAGCATGTTTTCCACCTCAATTGCCTGCGCTCCATTTTCAGGTTTTGACAAGGCGGCCGCGCCGTTTGCCACGATATCAAGGAACACGCATTCACTCAGGTAGTTCTGCAAAATTTGGATTAGAAGTTCGTCGGTGATTTGGGTCGGATCAAAGCTGACTTGGCCATCGAGTGCATTCGCAAGCGCTTCTTGCATCGCTGCTCGGACTTTTTCCGAATCGCCGTGACCGTCGCTAAGTGCAGTAACCAAAACATCAATTGCGGCATCGCAAGGTAATCCAGTCAATACACCAAGATCGACACCATTGATGGTTGGTGCTGTTCCTGACCGAAGTTGGGACAGTGCGTTTACGAGCCGTGCACCATCCTTTGCCATTGGGGCAAAACGTCTGGCTGCGGTTCCCCCTCCGCCAGTTGCCTTGGTCGCGTAATGCCGTAGCGCCGTTCCAAAGTCTTCGGAGGCTCTGGAACGTGCGGCCTTTCCAAGGGCACCTCGAAACGCTCGAAATCTATCGGGAAGCGGCGGCGGTGGCGGGTTGCCATCATCGGCCCAAGGAGGAATTAGTGGTGAGCCTGGGCCGGCTCCCGGATTAGATTTTGAGGTTCCCAAGATTTATCTCCCTTTTAACCATGTTGAATTCTTTGTCAGTGCTTTGAACCAGGGTTCGCTACGCTTCATTCCTTCGAAGTAGCGCACGAGCAGGGCCGCGGCAGAAGGATTGCTGTCGGCGAGCAAAAGAGCGCCGATCAAACCCACGGGCTTGCTGGACCAATCCGTTACTTTTCGCAACTCACCAATCAGCGCTTCTTGTACAAGAACTGCATCTTCATTGGACAGCGAACCGGCTGCGCTAGTAGCTGTTGGTGAACTCATGTTTGCCGCTTTGGATAAAACCGAAAGCACTTCACGCGCAGCGGCGGATAGACCATGCACCTGCATTCCCAAGGGAAGCGTTTCCCTAGACAAATACACAAGGGCACGCAGATCGACACCTTGCAGTGAAGGAGGGAGCTGCGCCCATTCTCGAATGACTTTCGCCGTTGCGGGGCTCTTGGTCCAACTTTCTGGTGCACTCACCGGAAGTCCATCGGCAGCGAAATCTTCCATTTGGGTGAATAGCTCCGGCTTGCCAGCGCTCTCGTCAATTAGGCGATACAGATCAACAGCCTGCAACGGTCCAGCGCATCGCTCAAAGATGGCCATTTTTGTAATCAAGCCTGCGTCAGCATCAATGGATCGCCGTTTAGCAATCGCGCTTCGCTGCTGGACTGTATTGAGTAGGCGCTTAATGATTCTGGGATTTCCTCGAACGCTTGATGAGTGGGCAAGCAGTGGAGAAATTCTGTCTGCGAGATCGAAGGATGCTGATATGGCATCCGTCCTACTTTCACCCAGAGCGACAAGGGCTTCTTTAGCCTCTAAGGGACGTTTGTGCCAAGACTGACGGAGTGAGTCAATTAGTGCCTTTCTCAGATTTTCAAGATCAGATGGCGTTGCTTTGTGCATTTCCGCAAACAAAAGATAGACGTATGCCCGCACGTCAGCGACGCTTGCTTTCGGCACATGCAATGGAACTTGAATCAGTTTGTCCAAGTAGTCGAGTCGATGACGTTCGCTCAGTCCTTCGTACTGATCTGCAACGGCATCTCTGATCATGTCTTCGTCCGCCGCAATGACAAATGCAGTATTTGGCAGGAAGAGAAAAAGTCGAATGGCCTCGAGCGTTTGAATGCAGTTCTTGGGAAGACAGCGATCTAAGTTGTCTATGAAGACGACAAGCGTAATGTCCAAATCTGCAAGAATTTCCCCATACAATTTTCTAAAAGCGGCGATCTCTCTCGGTGGTGTTACCTTCTTTGGGCGAATTAGTCCGCTGCCTTTTTCAGCGGCCGCCACAGCCAACTCTTTTCCCTCTTCCAGAGCCTCGGAATCCAATTTTTGATTTGAATCTACTAAGTCAAGCATCTTGTCCGCGTATGCCATTCCCTTGGCGATGAGACCACCTGTCGCGAAGCCCGAAAGAGCGGCAGCGCCTTCCCCAATAACGCCTAATGTTCTGAGAATGTTCACTCGGCTCAAAAGTGAACCTGTCTTTTGTAGCAAGGATGCGTGGTTCTTCGCAGCCACATCGAGACTGTCTGCGATTACTTCAAGTAGCGCAGCTCTTGCATCGTCATAGCC
>CAZAIW010000134.1:0-5988 GCA_964485285.1 uncultured Burkholderiaceae bacterium
CTATTCACGCTGGCTTTATTAACAAGCCTTGCATAAGTTTCTCATCCCCTCTCTAAAGGTCAATCCAAAATGCAAAAAATAGAACTTCATATTCAAAACTACGGTGTCATTACACTTGAATTAGATGCCGAAAAAGCACCAAAAACCGTTGCTAATTTTGTGCAATACGTCAAAGATGGGCATTACGATGGAACCATCTTTCACCGAGTCATTGATGGGTTCATGATTCAAGGTGGCGGCTTTGATGCCAGCATGAACCAAAAGCCAACTCGCGCCACGATCGATAACGAAGCCAATAATGGACTGAAGAACGACAAGTACACCATTGCGATGGCACGTACATCAGCCCCTCACTCTGCGAGTGCTCAATTTTTCATCAATGGTGCCAATAACAATTTTTTGAATCACACAGCCCCCACCGCTTCAGGCTGGGGTTATGCGGTGTTTGGCAAAGTCATTGGCGGAGCAGATGTCGTTGATAAGATTTCTAAAGTCGCCACGGGCAATAAAAATGGTCATGGCGATGTGCCACGCGAAAACGTATTGATCACTCAAGCTGTTGCTCTTTAAACGGCCATTCGAGCCCTATGCCTATAACACCTATTGATGGTTCGGCTTGGGAAACCATCGACTTCATCTCTGATTTGCATTTGCAAATTTCCGACTCAGTAACGGCCAAGGCGTGGTTTACCTATATGGCATCTGCTCAACATCAAGCGGATGCCATTTTTATTTTGGGCGATTGGTTTGAAGTTTGGGTAGGTGATGACGATGATGATCCATTTGCAGCACTGTGTGCCGCCGTGACACGTCAGCGCAGCACAATCGGGCCATCAGGCAAACCGTGTGAGATATTCATCATGCATGGCAATCGGGACTTTTTGCTAGGTGACGATTTTGCGCAGCGAGCTCATGCTGCATTACTGAGCGACCCTGCACGACTGAACTTCAATGGCACCTCCTATCTGCTCACGCACGGTGATGCGCTATGTACCGATGATGTGTCCTATATGCGTTTTCGGGAGTTAGTCCGTGCACCCGAGTGGCAAAGCGACTTTCTAGCCAAGTCGCTGACCGAAAGAAGAGCCATTGCGCGAAAAATACGTGAGCAAAGTCAAGCCACGCACGCTAACACCACTGAATATGCGGATGTGAATGAGTCTTTGGCACTAGAGTGGCTCAACACCTACGACTGTGATGCCATGATTCACGGTCATACCCACCGACCTGGCACGCACAAGCTGGGAGCCGGTCAGCGTTATGTGCTGAGTGACTGGGACGCAAACGCCACACCGAAGCGTCTCGAAGTCTTACGACTCACCGTCAATGGAGTGAAGCGCGTAGCCCTTTAACTTTACGCATTGAAACCGATTGGTTTCAATGCGGATTTTCAAAAAAGATGTAATGGGTCGCATAGTCGCTCACTTCAAAATACACCTTCTTCTCGCCTGGATCAACCGCAAAATTTAAATTTTCGTCCAAATACCCATAGCCATAGCGATAAGAACGTGGTTTGTTGTCATCGGTTCCCATGGCCGTACTGATTTTGTCAATTTTTAGAAAGCGGCGCACCACTTTGTCACCAGCATAGACCTCAAGCACACCATTGGTTCCCGTCCAGTTTTGGATATCGCGGCTAATTTTGTTTTGTTGCTCTTGTGTGCAGGCCATCAGACCAATCGTCACCCCAAGCATGACCCATAATTTAAGTTTCATCAAATTCCCCTATTGACCTCTACAAAATACAAACATTACACATGGTGTGATCGCTGTCGAAGTGCTTCATACAAACAAACGCCAGCGGCCACCGAGACATTTAAACTCTCCACAGCACCTCGCATCGGAATATGAACCAGCTCATCACACGATTTGCGTGTTAGCTGACGCATTCCCGCTCCTTCTGCCCCCAAGACAAGCGCTGTAGGAACTTTGAAATCCATTTGATAAACGCTTTTGGGCGCATCATCGCTTGTACCAATGCACCAGATATTGCGCTCTTTGAGTTCACCTAGGGTGCGCGCTAAATTAGTCACCATCAAATAAGGCACTGTTTCGGCGGCCCCACTGGCAACTTTAGCAACGGTTGCATTGATACCTACGGCATGGTCTTTGGGAGCAATGATGGCGTGAACACCTGCTCCATCCGCCACGCGCAAACATGCTCCCAAATTATGAGGATCGGTCACGCTATCTAAAACGAGCAATAAGGGCGGCTCGGTGAGCGAATCAAGTAGATCATCCAATGAGTGAATCGGTTTGACCTCCGTGACACGTGCGACAACGCCTTGATGCCCTAGACTGCCCGCGATGCTGACCAACCTAGCGCTATCGGCTTCGATCAATCGAACCCCCACCTCTTTTGCTTTATCGGTAAATTGACGCATCCGAGCGTCACGGCGAGTGGGGTCAACGTAGATTTCTAAAACAGATTGAGGAGCCGTCTTAAGCCTGACGGTTAAGGCGTGAAAGCCATACAAAATTTTGGTGGGTGAAGACATAAGCTTTGATTATCTCAGCTGCCCAGCTGTCATCGTGAGTTGCCTGTGACATGCGGCGGCAATTTTTGCATCATGCGTGACCAAAAGTAAGGCCGTACCTTGTTCACGATTGAGCTCAAACATCAACTTCATAATTTGCTCACCCGTCGCGTGATCGAGGCTTCCGGTTGGCTCATCAGCCAGCAAAATCGCAGGCTCTATCACAAAAGCCCTTGCAAGTGCGACACGCTGCTGCTCTCCTCCACTTAACACTTGAGGGTAATGATGCAGTCGTTCACCAAGCCCGACTCGCTTCAGCATCGCAATCGCTTTGTTTTTGGCTGCAACATCACCGCGCAGCTCTAGTGGCAGCATCACATTTTCTAGTGCCGTCAGATGTCCTAGAAGTTGAAAATTTTGAAAGACAAACCCTATTTGTTGACCTCTAATGGCCGCGCGCGAGTCTTCGTCAAGTACAAAGAAATTTTCACCATGAACCACGACCTGCCCGCTGGTTGGGGTGTCTAAACCCGCGACAATAGACAGCAAGGTGCTTTTGCCCGATCCTGAAGCGCCCACAATTGCCACACTTTCCCCTGCAAAAAGAGAAAATGAGACATCACGAAGAATGACTAATTGGCCGCTAGAGTCAGCAACAGATTTAATGATATTGGAAACTTGAATAATGGGTGTAGACATCTTGAAGCGTTGGTTATGTGCCTTGATTCTAGGTCTTACGGCTACGGTCGCATGTGCAGCCCCACCGCAAAAAATTTTAGTTTTAGGCGATTCACTGAGCGCCGAGTATGGACTCGTGCGTGGTACCGGTTGGGTTGCTTTGTTAGAACAAAAATTGGATCAAGAGAAGATGAGCGCTACGGTTGTCAATGCCAGTATCAGTGGGGAAACCACATCGGGCGGTTTGGCTCGCCTACCTGCCCTGCTTCGTACGCAGAAACCAACGATCGTGATCGTTGAGTTAGGTGCCAATGACGCACTACGCGGAATGGCGATGACGCAAACCGAAAAAAACCTCAGTCAACTGGTTAGTCTGAGCCAAGGCTCAGGCGCGAAGGTGTTGTTACTCGGTATGCAAGTCCCGCCCAACATGGGCGCTTCTTATGCCAAAGCATTTACTGCCACCTATGCGCGTGTTGCAGCCGAACGCAAAGTCGCACGGGTTCCCTTTCTGCTAAAAGGTATTGCCGATACCAGCAATAGCAGGGAACTTTTTCAGCCCGATGGTATACACCCTGTGGCGGCGGCTCACCCGACCATGCTCTTAACTGTATGGGTGGAGTTAAGGAAATTATTGCAATGAGTTTGACGACCGTAACGGCTCGCGAGGCCTTGTCCCAATTGACCTCCTACAGCGCGGTGATTGATGCACGCAGTCCGGCTGAATACAAATTAGACCATCTACCGTACGCTCTCAATTGGCCGTCTCTCCATGACGAAGAGCGTGCGCGTGTCGGCACCGTTTACAAACAGGTGAGTGCTTTTGAAGCGCGCAAAATCGGCGGAGCATTGGTGGCACACAACATCGCTAATTACATTGAGGCGTATTGCCAAGACAAAGCCAAGGATTGGAAGCCCTTGATCTATTGCTGGCGCGGGGGCAAGCGTAGCGGTTCGTTGGCACTGATTCTTGGTCAAATTGGTTTTGATGTGCACCTCATGGAGGGAGGCTACAAAGCTTTCCGTGCCGCCATGCTGCAAGACTTAGAAACACTCGCACCGCAGTTTGACTACCGCGTGGTGTGCGGCCCTACAGGTTCAGGTAAAACCAGATTGTTGCAAGCTCTTGCAGTCGAAGGCGAACAAGTATTGGACTTAGAGGCGATTGCTAACCATCGCAGCTCGGTACTGGGAGTCATACCGGGTACGTCGCAACCCAGTCAAAAAAATTATGACATGCAGATTTGGGATACGCTTAAGAACTTCGATCCTAAGCGCCCCGTTTTTGCCGAGAGTGAAAGCAAAAAAGTAGGCAACATCAGTATTCCAGAATGCCTTATGCATGCCGTGCGAGTCGGACGCTGCATAAGACTTGATTTATCGTTAGATGGAAGAGTTGACTTACTACTGGAAGACTATGATCACTTTGTTCAAGATGTTGAGTTTTTTTGCAAGCGGTTAGAAGTTTTAATTCCACTGCGCGGCAAAGTAGTCGTTCAGGATTGGCAGCAAAAAGCACAAAGTGGGCAAATGAGAGAAGTCGTCAAAGATTTACTCATGAATCACTATGACCCTAGCTATTCCACCTCAATGGCGCGTAACTTCAAGCAGTACGACCACGCCGATGTCCATGCGCTCGCCCATCACAACCAAACTGAATTTACAGCGCTTGCTCGTCATCTGCGCACGTTGCGTTAATGGCCGAGTGTTCGCAGCGCTTGCATGAGGTCTGCTTGAAGATCGTTCACACCCTCTAATCCCACGCACAACCTAGCCAAACATCCACGTGAAATGTGTTTTGGCCAGTTCGTGCGCAATGTCTCAAGCTGATAGGGTACAACCAAGCTCATAGGCCCCGCCCAGCTGTAGCCAAGCTTAAACAGTTTGAGCGCCTCACAAAATTGATCGACCTGCGCTTGGGAGTAGTCACCTTTAAAGACCACACTAAAAATCCCAGCCGCACGACTGATGCCATCTTGATCGGTGCAAATACGCTGCCAATGCTCGTGTGATAGCGCTCCATCTATTGCAGGATGCAGTACCTGTGCGATGGCGGGTTGCTCTTGCAAAAAACGCGCCAGTTCACGCGCCGTGTGATCTTGCACGGCGTACCGTAGTGCGAGGGTGTTCAACCCTGCCAGCACCATCTCGACGTCATTAGCTCCCACGCCCCAGCCAAAATGCATATGGCATTTTCTAATGGTGTGAAAAAGCGCTTCATCTTGGGTCACGACAGAACCCATCAGCAAGTTGGCTGTTCCGCTTGGATACTTGGTTAGTGCGTGAATGGTGATGTCAACGCCACAGGGCTTGCCATCCGCTGTATTGAGATCAAAAGCATTGAACGCGATTCCCGCACCCCAAGTATTGTCCAGTGCCGTCTTCACACCGCGCTGCTGACATATCCGAATGAGCGCAACCAAATCGGGGAACTCCATCGTGATCGAACCGGCGGCTTCGAGCCAGACAAGTTTTGTTTTAGCGGATAACTTACCCGCCAAGTCATCCACATTCATGGCATCGTACAGTTGATATGTGATGCCATAGCGTGCCAACTCATGATGCGCCATAGCTGCGCTTGGGCCGTAAGCGTTGCTGGGGATGAGGACTTCATCACCCGACTGGAGCAACGCCAAATTGACGCAAGCAATAGAAGCTAGGCCGCTAGGTGTCAGTAAACCATAATTGCCGCCTTCTAGCGTCGCTAACTTAGCCTCTAGGGTGAAGGTGGTTGGTGTTCCGTGCAGGCCGTAGGTATAGCCGTCTTTACTTTTCCAGTCACGCGCACGCATCGCCGCGACATTTTCAAAAATAACGGTAGAAGCCTTATAAA
>CAZAIW010000134.1:5998-6346 GCA_964485285.1 uncultured Burkholderiaceae bacterium
CGGGCGTTTGTGGGGCAACAAACCCTACGGGAGGAACGTAGGGATGATGGATGAGCAAGGTACTTAAATTTTCCACTTCTCAATCAACTGAGCGGGTCGCATGCTGTCGTAGACTTCAAAAGGCTGATGTATCCATGGGTTCGTTGGTAAATGCTCAACCGAGTAATCGCAGGTAAACGTGGAAACACCTTTCGTCCACAGTACGGCAGTACGCAGTTCCGTGATAGGTGCGTAATTATTTTTAAGCATATCAACCACGGCTTTCAGTGTATGACCTGTGTCGGCCAGATCATCAACCAGCAATACTTTCCCTGCGATTTCACCTTTGGGCGTTGTGATGTAGCGTGC
>CAZAIW010000135.1:0-6306 GCA_964485285.1 uncultured Burkholderiaceae bacterium
GTTTGAAGATAAACTCGTTCACCGCAACTGTTGCTAAACGTCCTTGCGCACGGCGCACGGGCAAAACCGATCCCGCCAAGTCAACTTGCGCCATCACCCATCCGCCAAAAATATCGCCATTGGCATTGCAATCAGCGGGCATGGGAATGACTTTCAAAACAAGCTCTTTATCGATCGGCAAATCGGAACGAGGAGACGTGGTGTTAGGCATAGGGACAATCCAGTAAAACATCTAAAACTCGCAGTCTAACTTTTTTCTTTTTTATGCGCCGCCACACTCCTGACATCACGCCCATCCCCACCAGCGCATCCCACCCCACACCTCGCACCGATTGGGCGACCTTGCGGCGCCTGTTCCCATACCTGTGGCGCTACAAGTGGCGCGTGGCTTTGGCGCTTAGCTTTATGGTCGCAGCCAAAATGGCGAATGTCGGTGTACCGGTATTGCTTAAAAATTTAGTCGACGACATGACCATCACCCCAGAGCGTGCAGTTCTTGTTGTGCCTGTCGCACTTTTATTTGCGTATGGTGCACTTCGGTTTGCCACCTCTCTTTTCACCGAGCTACGCGAACTCATCTTCTCCAAGGCCACGGAGGGCACTGCACGCAGCATTTCGCTAGAGGTCTTTCGTCACCTCCATAACCTGAGTTTGCGTTTTCATTTAGAACGCCAAACAGGTGGCATGACACGTGATATTGAACGAGGTACGCGCGGCGTGCATTCCTTAATTTCATTTTCACTCTATAGCATCGTGCCGACCCTTATCGAGATGGTCATGGTGCTTGCCTTACTGGCGATTAAGTTTGATGGTTGGTTTGCCATCATCACGGGCGTAGCACTCGTTCTTTATATCAGCTACACCATCACGGTAACGGAATGGCGCACACAATTTCGCAAGAAGATGAATGAGCTCGACTCCACCGCACACAGCAAGGCCATTGACTCACTACTCAACTACGAAACGGTCAAATACTTCAACAACGAAGAATACGAAGCCAAGCGCTACGATAAGAGTCTTGAGAGTTATCGCCGAGCTGCCATTAAAAGCCAAACGACCCTATCGATTCTCAACATCGGACAGCAACTCATCATCGCAGTAGCTCTCATCGCTATGCTTTGGCGTGCAACGCAGGGCGTTATCGAAGGACACATGAGCTTGGGTGACTTGGTAATGGTCAACGCCTTCATGATTCAACTGTATTTGCCACTTAATTTTTTAGGTGTGATGTACCGGGAGATCAAACAAAGCCTGACTGACCTTGACAAAATGTTTCTACTTTTGGAGCGTGAGCGTGAGATTGCCGATACGTCTACCGCCAAGGCGCTTGAGTTGCAAAGTACGCCCAGCGTGGTTTTTGCAAACGTTTCTTTCGCTTATGAACCCACCAGACCGATTCTGCATGGCATCAGCTTTGAGATTCCTGCTGGCAAAACCGTGGCCGTTGTCGGCAGGTCTGGGTCGGGCAAATCTACGCTTGCTCGACTGCTTTATCGCTTCTACGATGTGCAGTCTGGTTCTATCACCATCAACAGACAAAACATCCAAGATGTCACGCAATCTTCACTACGTCAATCGATTGGTATCGTGCCGCAGGATACGGTGCTGTTTAACGACACGGTAGCCTATAACATTGGTTATGGCAATACCTCAGCCACTCAAGCTGAGATTGAGGCAGCAGCCAAGGCGGCGCATATCCATGACTTCATCGCAAGCACCCCTAAGGGCTACCATACCATGGTGGGTGAACGCGGCCTTAAGCTTTCGGGCGGCGAAAAGCAGCGTGTCGCGATTGCACGAACATTGCTTAAAAACCCCAGCATTTTGATTTTTGATGAGGCAACTTCAGCACTTGACACGACCAACGAGCGCGCCATTCAAGCCGAAATTAAAAACCTTGCTCACAACAAAACCACTCTGGTCATCGCACACCGCCTGTCCACAGTCATTGACGCACATGAGATTTTGGTGATGGATAGTGGGCACATTATTGAGCGGGGCAACCACGCAGCGTTGCTGGCTCTGCACGGCCGCTATAGCGAGATGTGGCGCATGCAGCAAGAACAAACGACACAGCAGCCGACTAAAATCAAATCATGACATCACGCACATCGCCCTCGCCCCTGAGCTTTATCCGCCAAGACATACAAGGGATGCACGCCTATGCAGTCCAAGACTCGCGTGGCATGATTAAAGCTGACGCGATGGAAAATCCATATACGCTGCCCTCTGAGCTGCAAGCCAAGCTAGGCGCACGTTTAGGAGCTGTCGCCATCAACCGTTATCCTAACGATCCGGTTCAAAACTTGAACGCAGCACTCAAGGCGTATGTTGATCTCCCAACGGGCTATGGGCTTATGCTGGGTAACGGTTCAGACGAGCTCATCTCGTTACTGGCCATGGCGTGCCTTACCGCCAAGGACAAGCCGCAAAATACCATTCTCGCGCCACTCCCGGGCTTTGTGATGTATGAAATGAGCGCCCAATTGCAGGGTTTGCAGTTTGTGGGAGTCCCCCTAACGCCCACTTTTGAGCTGGATGAAGCCGCTATGCTGGCCGCGATCACGACGCACCGTCCGGCCATCACCTACATTGCCTATCCCAATAATCCAACGGCTAATTTATGGGATGCCAGTGCTATCAAAAATATCATTGCCGCCTGCAAGACCTATGACGGGTTGGTGGTAATGGACGAGGCATATCAACCCTTTTCAAGCCGTACATGGTTAGATGACATTCGCGCCAACCCAGAGGACAACAGTCACGTACTGCTGATGCGCACCCTCTCCAAATTTGGACTTGCAGGTGCTCGCCTTGGTTACATGATCGGCCCTGCAAGCTTGATTGCGCAAATCGACAAACTACGCCCGCCCTACAACGTGAGTAGCTTAAACGCCGAGATCGGGGTTTTTGCGCTAGAGAATCAAAGCGTGTTTGACCGCCAAGCCAGCACGCTTAAGGCAGAGCGTACGCGCTTATTAGAGGAACTTGCAGCACTGCCAGACATCACCCCCTTCCCTAGCGAAGCCAACATGATTCTTGTGCGCTGTGCGAATGCTGATGCTACTTTTGCCATGCTCAAGTCCAAAGGCATTTTGGTGAAGAACGTCTCTAAAATGCATCCGTTACTCGTCAACTGCCTGCGGCTTACTGTGGGCACGCCTGACGAAAATACGTTGCTTCTGAAAGCATTAGGGACAGACCCTCATTAAAAAATTTATGACTACACCTCGCATTGCCACAATTACGCGCCATACCTCTGAGACTCAG
Organism: uncultured Burkholderiaceae bacterium; assembly: GCA_964485285.1. Lineage (GTDB taxonomy): Bacteria > Pseudomonadota > Gammaproteobacteria > Burkholderiales > Burkholderiaceae_C > JASGCK01. Next base: position 3,271 of record CAZAIW010000135.1, read on the forward strand.
ATCACTGTCACCGTCAACTTAGATGGAACAGGCAAGGGGCAGCTCCATACAGGCATTGGTTTTTTTGATCACATGCTGGATCAAATCGCGCGTCATGGCTTAATTGACCTGTCCATAGAGGCCAAAGGTGATTTGCATATTGATGGTCACCATACCGTAGAGGACGTAGGGATTACGTTTGGGCAAGCCGTGGCCAAGGCAGTCGGTGATAAAAAAGGAATTCGCCGTTATGGTCATGCCTACGTCCCGCTAGACGAGGCACTCTCCAGAGTCGTCATTGACTTTTCGGGCAGACCGGGTCTTGTCATGAATGTGCCATTCAAAGCCGGCTCCATTGGCGCTTTTGACTCCCAATTAACACACGAATTTTTTCAAGGCTTTTGCAACCACGCATTTGTGACACTGCATATTGACAACCTCAAGGGCGAGAACGCGCATCACCAGTGCGAGAGTGTTTTCAAAGCATTCGCCCGCGCACTGCGCATGGCACTGGAGCTTGACTCACGCGCAAGCGGAGTGATCCCATCGACGAAGGGCTCGCTGTAAGTCATGGCTAAAACTGTCGCCGTCATTGATTACGGCATGGGCAATTTACGCTCCGTCTCGCAAGCCGTTAAAGCTGCCGCTGAAGGCCTAGGTTTTGATGTGGTGATTACGCAAAGCCCCGACGTGGTGAGGCAAGCGGAGCGTCTCGTGCTACCCGGCCAGGGTGCCATGCGCGACTGCATGGGTGAACTCCAAGCGTCTGGGCTGATGGAGTCTTTGCTAGAGGGCGCAAAGAGCAAACCACTTTTTGGTGTGTGCGTCGGTATGCAAATGCTGCTTGATCACAGCGCCGAAGGCGATACCGCCACAGGAACTGCGTCGCTGGGTCTCATCGCAGGCGAGGTGATCAAGTTCGATTTAGAGGCGCAAATACAAGCAGATGGCTCGCGCTTTAAAGTTCCGCAAATGGGCTGGAACCGGGTGATGCAGACTCCGCAAGCATCCTGCGCAGGCTCGGTGCATCCCATCTGGGCGGGTATTCCTGATCAAAGCTACTTTTATTTTGTACACAGTTTTTATGCCCGACCTGCGCAGCACCAGCACATCACTGGCGAGACAGAGTACGGCACCCTATTTGCATCTGCTATTGCCAAAGACAACCTCTTTGCAACACAATTTCATCCTGAGAAAAGCGCTGCGCAAGGTCTTGCGCTTTATCGCAATTTTTTAAACTGGAACCCTTGATACCACTTACTTGATCATGATTCTGATCCCTGCTATCGACCTCAAAGACGGTCACTGCGTTCGCCTTAAACAAGGCGATATGAACCAATCTACAACCTTTGGCGAAGACCCCGCCGTCATGGCCAAAAGTTGGTTGAATAAAGGTGCGCGGCGTCTGCACCTTGTTGATTTGAACGGAGCCTTTGCCGGTAAGCCACAAAATTTTTCCGCCATTCGCGCCATTCTTAAAGCGGTTGGTGATGACATCCCCGTGCAACTAGGCGGTGGTATTCGTGACATGGACACCATCGAGCGTTACATCGATGCGGGCATGCGTTACATCATCATTGGCACGGCTGCGGTTAAAAATCCAGGCTTTTTAAAAGAGGCCTGCCTTGCCTTTGGCGGCCACATCATCGTAGGACTGGATGCCAAAGACGGCAAGGTCGCTACCGATGGGTGGAGCAAACTCTCGGGTCACGAAGTCATTGACTTGGGTAAAAAATTTGAAGACTATGGTGTCGAATCCATCATCTACACCGACATTGGACGCGATGGGATGCTCAGTGGGATCAACATCGATGCCACCGTCAAACTTGCACAAGCGCTCAGCATCCCGGTGATCGCCTCAGGCGGGCTAGCTGGCATGGCCGATATTGAAACGCTTTGCAAAACCTGCCTAGACGATAACGGTGCTGACATTGAAGGCGTTATTTGTGGTCGAGCCATTTACTCGGGCGACCTTGACTTTGCGAAAGCTCAAACACGGGCGGATGAGCTGATCGTGCCAACCAAATCATTTTCACTCTAAAAATCGTGTCAGCAACTCTGGGGGAGGATACCAACTCCACCACTAGCTGGGCAACAAATACCGCTTGCTCATTGGTTTCAAGTCTTTATCTAGTTCGTAAACCAGCGGATTACCGTTCGGGATATTCACGCCCACGATATCGTCGTCCGAAACGTTATCAAGGTATTTAACCAAGGCTCTGATGCTGTTGCCATGTGCGGCAATCACGACGCGCTTGCCCGCTTGAATAGCAGGAGCAATAGATTCATCCCACAGTGGCAGCACGCGCGCCACTGTGTCTTTGAGGCATTCAGTCAGAGGAATTTGCTCAGGTTTTAATTTGGCGTAACGCACATCGCCGCGCTCGCTACGAGGGTCAGAGGCCTCCAGCGTTGGCGGCGGCGTGTCGTAACTTCTGCGCCAGAGCAATACCTGCGCGTCGCCATATTGCTTGGCCATATCAGCCTTGTTCAGGCCTTGCAAAGCACCGTAATGGCGCTCGTTCAAGCGCCAACTGTGCACCACTGGCAACCACGTGCGATCCATTTCATCTAACGTATGCCACAGCGTACGAGTCGCCCGCTTTAAAACGCTGGTGTAGGCCACATCAAAGTCAAAGCCCTCGGCCTTTAATGCCTTGCCCGATGCTTTGGCTTGTTCAATTCCAAGGGGTGTGAGATCAATATCAGTCCAACCGGTAAAACGGTTTTCTAGGTTCCAAGTCGATTCGCCATGCCTAATAAGAACGAGTTTGTACATAATCAAGATTCAAAATAAAGGTTCGGATTTTAAATGCCCACAAGGACACTGCCGCAGCAAACGATCACTCGCCTAGCACCTGCTAAGCTCAATTTGTTCTTGCACATCAACGGTAGACGCTCTGATGGTTACCATCTGTTGCAATCGGTTTTTGTGCGCATTAACTGGTGCGATACGCTGCACTTTGAATCAACGACTGATGGACGCATCACCCGTACGGACAGCTTGAATGAAACAGGCAAGCCCTTGCCCGAGATAGATTTGTCGGTTCGCGCCGC
>CAZAIW010000136.1:0-6288 GCA_964485285.1 uncultured Burkholderiaceae bacterium
CTTTGTGATGAAGGCGCTCAAGCGTGATCGCGGCGTAACCCACTGGTCGGGCGGGATGCGCTCGGTGACCGGCGCACAGGGCTTGTTAGATCGCATCGATGCCCTGTGCTTTGCCGCGCCCGTTTTCTTTCATACGGTGCGCTGGTACTTTGATCTGTGAGTCGCATGGTATGAGGGTTTTAGGCATCGATCCGGGTTTGCAGACCACCGGCTATGGTGTGATTGATGTACAAGGGCAAGTCTTGAACTACGTGGCATCTGGGACGATTTCAACCAAAGGGGTGGGTACCAAAAACCTGCCCGAGCGACTCAAAATTTTGTTTGATGGTGTGCAAGAAGTCTGTCGGTTGTATCAGCCGGATGCGGCGGCGGTTGAGATGGTGTTTGTGAACGTCAACCCGCAGTCCACACTTTTGCTTGGGCAGGCACGCGGAGCCTGCATCACCGGGCTCGTTGCGTGTGATGTGGTCGTTGCCGAGTACACCGCGCTGCAACTCAAACAGGCCGTTGTTGGTTACGGCAAAGCCGCTAAAAGCCAAGTGCAAGAAATGGTGAAGCGACTCTTAAAACTCCCAAGCTTGCCAGGGCCCGATGCAGCTGACGCGCTGGGCATGGCAATCACGCACGCACACCGTATGGGGGTGCGTGGCATCCTACTGGGCAAATAAATCACCCATTCAAGGGTGGTTTGTTTTCAGACAGTGGGAAGCGCGATTAAACCCTAAACCACGGCCTAAAGCGGTAGGTCTAGCACATCCGTTTTGTAGTTTGGCGTTCCAACCGTGTTGCCACCGATCACGATCAATTTATTGTTTTGTACCGCAATGCTATGACCTGAGCGGAAGCCATGTAACTGCGCTCTCGCTGTGCTGGCTTCGCTTTGCCACGTCGCGCCGCTATCGGTTGAGATTCGAATTTCATTGGATACAAAATTTTTCTGAACGTTAGTAACTGGATCAGTACTAACACTGATTCCTCCCGTTGAGTAAAACGTGGAGCCGTTGTTGGTACAAGCAGCATCTATCGGTGCGCTGGGTTGGCTTGAGCTCATCGTTGTCCATGTGAGACCGCCATCGGTTGATTGATCAATAGTGGTTTTGGCTTCTTGTTTTGATGAGTAACCAATGCTGCCACCATTAGATCCGGTGGTTGTGACAATGGGAGCCTTGTACCCACCAATTAAATAGAGATTGCCTGCATTTGCCAGCATACAGTGATGATAAATCGCTGTTTGCCCAAGTGTGGCTGCATTACTGTCGGTGACTGAAGCTGTAACGTTTAGCCAGCTTGCGCCACCGTCAGAGGATTTCCATTTAGTAAAGTGAATGTAGCTGTACCACGTGTAGGATTTAGCTGTGGCATCGTAGGTGTTGTAGAGCTGTGCACCGCCAGAGACATAAAAAATATTTTTAACATTGTCGTAAGCCATTGCATGATTGACTCTACCTGTGAAGGGTGCTGTGCTGATTTTCCAAGAGTTGGTGGTGCGGTTATAAGAGTAAATACTTGTGCTGTAGCTAGGAAGATTGCCAAGATTGGGTTGGTTGGGGTAGCCCGTAGCGCCGCCCGTTACCATGATGGTTGTGCCATCCGTCGCCGATGCGGTGTTGTAGAGCGTGGGGGCGATACCAGCGAGTTGCGCAACCCCCGTGGTTGTCCAAGTGGCCCCGCCATTGGTTGATTTGGCTAGTATGGGTGCGTAATATCCCGTGGTTGCAGAAGCGGCAACATAGTGAGAGCCAAATAGATACAGATCGCCATTGCTCATCACGTGAAGTTGTTGGTCAATCATGGGACCTAAGCCGGTATCGCAAGTCATGATGCCATTGGTGGCAGTTGCAGTACATGCGCCGCTACCACCATTACCACCGCTACCGCACGAGGCTAGCATGACGATGAACCATAAAGCAACGATATGCAGGGTGATTTTTTTCATAAAAGTAACCTTTAAGTTTTCTATATTATCGTCCAGTTTCGTTGTGCACCCATGACGGCGTTCGGGTACTCGGCGCGACCCCTACTACCGTTATAACGTCCCAGCCCCATAAACACATCGCCGCGCTCGCGGTCTAAGTAATGACGCAAAATGGTACAGCCAAAACGCAGATTGGTTTGCATATGGAAGAGTTTGCTAGCGTCACCATCCCCAATCAGGCGCGACCAAAAGGGCATGACTTGCATGTAGCCCCGTGCGCCCACGCTGGAGACGGCATGTTTGCGAAATGCGCTTTCCACTTGAATGAGACCCAAGACCAGCGAGGCCTCTAAGCCCGCGCGGCGGCTTTCGTACCAAGCGGTTTGCAGCAGCTCTTGCCGCGTGGTCAGGTCTAAACGCTGCCGCGTGATGTGTCCCAGTCTTGTGCTCATCTCCCCAAGCCAGCGGACATAGGCGACGCGCGATGCGGTGTCGGCAAATTCGGGTTCGGGTGGCGCGGCGTTGGCCACGGCAGACGATAGGGCTGATCGAACCGAATCGGCAAGAGGCTCTTCAATTTGCGAACCCGCCAACGACTTTAGTGAGAGGCAACCGATGGTTCCGCCAGTTGTCATCTGACGAAGAATAAATGCTCTTCGCGTGGGTAGGTCATCTGTCATATGCAAATACAAAATCGTATGAACTCGCCTCTCCGCTTCGGGGGGGGGAGGGGTTGGGGGTGGGGTGCAAAAAATTAGCCAACACGCTTTGCTAAAAACGCATCTAAGTCACCCACCGCCATCTTGGTCGCCGCTGTCTCTTTGCGATGTTGATATTCCACCATACCTTCTTTGAGTCCCCGGCTTGAGATCACCACGCGGTGCGGCACGCCGATGAGTTCCCATTCGGCAAACATGATGCCGGGGCGCTCGCCTCGGTCATCCAAGATCACATCAACACCGCGTACACAAAGCGTCGCATAGAGTTTGTCGGCTGTGTCTTTCACGGCGGCATCTTTGGCGTAATCAATCGTGCAAATGACCAGCGTAAACGGCGCAATGGCATCAGGCCAAATGATGCCGCGCTCGTCATGATTTTGTTCAATGGCGGCGGCGGGCAAGCGTGTAATGCCGATGCCGTAGCAGCCCATCTCAAAGAGTTTGGGTTTGCCATCAATGTCCAAAAATTTCGCATCCATGGCCTTGGAGTATTTGGTGCCCAGATAGAACACGTGACCGACTTCGATGCCGCGCTCAATGGCCAAGGTGCCCGCACCATCGGGTGATGCGTCGTCAGCAACCACATTGCGGATGTCCGCCACTACGTTTGGCTCAGGCAGGTCGCGCGCCCAATGGACATTTTTGATGTGAAAGTCCACCGCGTTGGCTCCGCAGATAAAGTTGCTCATTGCTGCGACCTCGCGGTCTGCGACCACTTTGAGGGGGAGCGCTAAACCAATGGGCCCCAAGTAGCCGGGTTTGCAACCAAAGTGCGCCACAATTTCCGCCTCGGTAGCAAACCTAAAGTTAGCCAAGCCTTCGATTTTTCCGACCTTCACTTCATTCATCGAGTGGTCGCCGCGCAGCAGCAATAACCAAACCTGCGTCTTGATCACGGCACCACTCTCGTCCAGCGTATCGGTGGCCAGTACCAAAGACTTGACGGTGCTTGAGAGTGGCACATTGAGCAGCTCGGCGACTTCCTCGCAGGTGCTACGTCCGGGGGTTGGAAATTTGTCCATCGCAGGCGATGCATCGCTGTAGGCCAAGCGGGGCAAGGGCGCTAGGGCTTCGGCCTTTTCCATGTTGGCGGCGTAGTGGCTGTTGGGGCAGTACACAATTGCGTCTTCGCCGGTTGTGGCAATGACTTGAAACTCCTCGGATAAATCTCCGCCTATGGCTCCGCTGTCGGCGGCAACGGCGCGGTAGCGAAGACCAAAACGATCAAAAATTTTCCGATACGCGACCGTCATTTTTTGATAGCTTTCTTTTGCGTCTTCTGCGCTGCGGTCAAAGCTATACGCATCCTTCATGATGAATTCTCGTCCACGCATCAGACCAAAACGGGGGCGGCGCTCATCGCGAAATTTGGTTTGAATTTGATACAGGTTTTTAGGCAACTGCTTGTAGCTCTTCAGCTCTTGCCGCGCGATGTCGGTGACCACTTCCTCGGAGGTTGGCTGCACCACAAAATCGCGGTGATGTCGGTCTTTGATGCGCAGCAACTCAGGACCCATCTTGTCAAAACGCCCCGTCTCTTGCCACAACTCGGCGGGCTGGACAACGGGCATGGCAAGTTCGACGGCACCAGCCGCGTTCATCTCTTCGCGCACGATCTGCTCGACCTTGCGGATCACGCGCAAACCCATCGGCATGTAGTTGTAAATGCCCGCGCCCAAGCGTTTGATCAGACCTGCCCGCATCATCAGTTGATGGCTGACAACTTCGGCGTCGGCGGGAGCCTCTTTGAGTGTGGTGATGAGAAATTGAGATGCTTTCATGTGCGGAATATCTGCGTGATAATTGGTCTAACTTTTTGTAACAATTTTGAGGTTTTGATTATGCTAGACCGCGAGGGCTTTCGCCCCAACGTCGGCATTATTTTGGTCAACCATAAGCATCAGGTTTTTTGGGGTAAGCGCATACGTACACACAGTTGGCAGTTTCCGCAAGGTGGCATTGATAGGGGAGAGACCCCCGAGCAAGCCATGCTACGGGAGCTGCACGAGGAGGTTGGACTTCAGCCTGAGCACGTGCAGATTCTTGCCCGAACCCGCGATTGGTTGCGCTACGTAGTGCCAGATCACTTTATTCGCCGCGAGTCCCGGGGCTTTTACCAAGGACAAAAACAGATTTGGTTTTTGCTCCAATTGGTTGCGTCCGACAACGCCATCAACCTGCGTGCCACCGATCACCCCGAGTTTGATGCTTGGCGCTGGAACAACTATTGGGTGGAGCTTGGCGATGTGGTCGAATTTAAGCGCGGCGTGTACGAGATGGCGCTAACTGAGTTGCATCGCTATTTACCGCGCCAACACCGTGGGCACTATTTGCGTGGCGGTGGGATGAACGGTCAGAGGTGAGCTAGACATGACAAGGGGCACCGAAGTGCCCCTAAAACAATGCAGCAGACTTGTCATCATCTAGCGCTACATTGGCTAGAGTTTGCTGTCGCGCCCTCTAGTCTCACAAGCCCCTTGCGGGAACTGTTCAATTATGCCGTAAATTTAAGGCGCTTGCCACGCACGTTTTTAGTGCTTCAAAATCAGCTTCCGATATTTGTGGAACGATAAATTTACCGCGCGGCTGCTTGTAGCGGTCAAGTCGGCTTAAAGAAACCGTGGCAACCATATCGCATTTTGCCCAGCAAGACAGCTTTACTTTATCAGGTAAAGGATTGACCATAAAGGCATGGTGATATGCCTCTAGGCGCCTTGGCGCGGTGGTACTTAGCGGAACAATGGTGACCAAATGCTCGTTATGTTTGTGCTTGGCTATCACAACGACGGGGCGAATTTTGATCATCTCAGGAAGCACAAAACCCGCAAAATCGCAAATCACAACAGAACGCGCAGCAGGTTGGTAGAGCAAAGTCATGGGCTGATTATAAAATCAGTCCAAAAAATGTCCGAGCAACTCATCCATCCCGCCGTCGTTAATTTGGATCATGGCTTGCTCGCGCACTTTGGGTTTGGCGTGATACGCCACCGAGAGTCCCGCCACCGACATCATCGGCAAATCGTTGGCACCATCACCCACAGCGATGGTTTGACTGGCCGCTAAGCCAAGCTGGCTGGCCGTTTGCAGCAGCATACTCTTTTTTTCTGCGCCGTCCACGATGTCGCCCCAGGGTTGATCAACCAGTCGTCCGGTGAGCACTCCGCCTTCAATTTCAAGCACATTGGCGCGCGAAAAATCAAAGCCCAAGCGCGCCGCAACGCGGTCGGCAAAAAAGGTAAATCCACCCGATACGAGGAGCAGTTGGATGCCAGCGGCTTTGAACGCCGCAAGAGTGGTCTCTACACCGGGATTGATCTGAAGGCGCTGCGCGTAGACCTCATCCAGAGCCTGTGCGGGCACGCCTTGAAGCAGCGCTACGCGGCGGCGTAGGCTGTCCTTGAAGTCGGTGATCTCGCCGCGCATGGCGGCTTCTGTGATGGCGGCTACCTCGGCCTTGCGACCTGCGGCACCCGCTATTTCATCGATGCATTCGATGTTGATGAGCGTCGAGTCCATATCGAACGCGGCGAGTTTGAAGTCGGTGAGTTTCATGTAGCAGTCGGTTTTTATTTCAGCCAGTTGGCGACTTTGAGGTTGGGAATGCGACGAAAATAGTTGTCGTTTCGATTTCGTGACTTAACCCTGCGCCACAGG
>CAZAIW010000137.1:0-6284 GCA_964485285.1 uncultured Burkholderiaceae bacterium
AGGTGCCAGCTTTGCCCATTGGACACTTTTACTTTTCCAGTTTGCGCTGATCGCGATGACCACGGGCAAGGTGCCCACCAGCAAGGTAGGCAAGGGGCTGCTCGACAATTGAACGGCAGTTGATAACGTGAAGTAGTAAAAAAAATTACCCACCAAACTCAGTTGGGTGGCCGTCCACCAGTTGCGGCGGGATAGTTTGGCAAGCGCGTGTCGTTGCCACCACGCAATCGGTAAGGTCACCAAGCCAAAGGCGGCATATCGCCCAAAGGTGAGATAGAGCGGCGGGTAACTTGGCAGCAGCAGCGGCGCAACAAAGGCGCTGCCCCATAGCAGCCCAGCGCCCAGTGCCGCTGCAACACCTATTAGCAACGGACTCATGCGGGCAGGCGAGAAGCAATTTCAGTGACGAGCTGGCGTGCCAGTTCTGCTTTAGGTGCTCGGGGTAGTTCTTGGGTGCCGCGCTCGTCCACCAAGAGCAGCGCGTTGTCGTCTAGGCCAAAGGTGGCCGGGCCCATGTTGCCCACCAAGAGCGGTACATTTTTACGTACGCGCTTGGCACGCGCATTGGCCTCTAGGTTTTCGCTCTCAGCCGCAAAGCCAACGCAGTAAAGCCTTCCAGCGCGGGCGCGGGTAGATGCTGCTACGGTTGCAAGAATGTCGGTGTTCTCCACAAAATCGAGAGTGGGAACAGCGCCTGATCCATCTTTTTTGATTTTTTGCGTGGCTGCCTGCGCGGGTCGCCAATCGGCGACGGCTGCGGTGGCGATAAAAATGTCGGCCTCGTTTGCATGGGCATTAACCGCCGCCCACATCTGGCTGGCTGAAAGCACAGAAATAACGTGTGCCCCTCTTGGCAAGCCAAGCGCTGTGCGGCCTGCAACCAGAGTCACGCTGGCACCCGCGTCCAGTGCGGCCTGCGCAATGGCGAAGCCCATTTTTCCGCTCGATAAGTTGGTGATACCGCGCACGGGGTCAATGGCCTCGTAGGTCGGTCCGGCGGTGATCAGAACACGCTTGCCAGCCAACACCTTGGGCGTGAAGTGCGCGATGAGGTCACTCACAATTTGATCGGCTTCGAGCATTCGTCCATCGCCCACCTCGCCGCAGGCTTGTTCGCCTGTGCCCACATCCAGCACGAAGGCACCATCGGCTTGCAACTGCGCGATATTGCGCACGGTGGCAGGGTGTGCCCACATCTCACGGTTCATGGCAGGAGCCAAGATGAGCGGTACTTGTGCTGGTTTGGCAAGGCACAGCAAACTCAGTAGATCATCGGCTCTACCGTGCAGCAGCTTGGCCATGAAGTCGGCGCTAGCCGGGGCGATCAGCACCGCATCGGCTAATGTGCCGTCAGGGCTGCGCGTGAGGTTGATGTGCGCCATGTTGTTGGCAACGCCATCGGCGGGGCGGTGATCCCACTGCGAGACAAACACTTCACGCCCTGAGAGTGCTTGCATCGTCACCGCCGTTATAAACTGCGTCGCCGCTTCGGTCATCACCACTTGCACGCTAACGCCCGCTTTGACGAGTGTGCGGCACAGCTCGGCGGCTTTATAGGCGGCGATGCCGCCCGTGAGTCCAAGAACGATGTGTTTGCCTTTGAGGGCTGGATTGTTTAACTGTTCCATAATGAACGCCTATGCCTAAGATTCGTCAATACCTTACTCAATATCGCAACCGACTGTATGCGACCTTCGGGCGCAATGTGGTGCTGGCTTTGTTTTCGATTATCGTGACTACCGCTTTGTTGGTTTTGGCCTTGATTTTCTTTTTTGGCGATGCCCCGCCAACAACGATCTCCATGGCTAGCGGCCCCAAAGATAGCTCGTACTACAGGAGCGCCAAGCGCTATCAAGAGTTGTTGGCCAAGCAAGGCGTGAAGGTCAGCATCATTGAAACCGAAGGCTCCATCGACAACCTGCATAGGCTACTTGCACCCCACAGCAAAGTGGATGTTGGTTTTGTGCAAAGCAACTTGCCACCGGATACCGATGTCGCCAATCTCGTGTCGCTAGGAAGCTTATCCAATCAGCCTTTGTTTATTTTTTATCGCGGCAAGCCTAAAACCTATTTGACAGAGTTTGCCGGGCAACGCATATCGCTGGGGGCCGAGGGCAGCGGCAATCGATTTTTGTCGGAGTCACTGCTCAAACTAGCCGGCGTTGATACAGCGCAAGCTGCGTCTATCTCGGCATACCTCACGCCCGAGGAGGCTGCTGACGACTTGCTAAAAGGCGAGATTGATGCGCTTTTTATCATGAGCGAGGCGACTCCTTCTGGCCTCATCAAAAAGCTCTATGCTGCGCCCGGTGTGCACTTGTTTAGCTTTGCACAGGCCGATGCGTATATTCGCAACACCAAGTATTTGAACAAAGTGTTTGTACCCAAGGGTGTCTTTGATCTGAAGCAAAACGTGCCAGCGCAAGATACGGTGTTACTTGCGCCATCGGTAGAGTTGATCGCGCATCCCACGCTGCATCCGGCCATTTCGGATTTGCTGCTGGACGCTGCCAAAACAATACATGGACGGCCAGGGCGCTTGCGTAAGGCGGGCGAGTTTCCTGCGCTGCATGAGCAGGCGTTCCCGATCAGCCCGGACGCAACGCGCTACTTCCAATCGGGTAAGGGTTATTTGTACACCGTGCTGCCGTTTTGGCTCGCCAGTTGGGTGAACCGTTTATTGGCGGTGATGCTGCCGATCTTGTTGCTGCTGGTGCCCGCGATCAAGCTGATTCCAACCATTTATCGCTGGCGGTTTGAGTTCCGTATCAACCGTTGGTATGGCCTTTTGCAACCGCTGGAGCGGGACATCTTTCAAAGGCCACTAAACGCGGCTAAACGCGCAGAGTTACTGACGCACTTGACGCAAATTGAGCACGGAATTAACGGCATCAAAGTACCGACAGCCTTTGCCAATCGGCACTACGGGCTGCGGGAGCATATCCAGTTTGTGCGGCAGCACTTGCTGGAGAGGGAATTAACGCAGACCATTTCCGCTGGGTAGCTCGTTAGACGATGAGGCAGCAGAAAAGGACGGACGGATAGAAACTTCCGTCAGTTGATGTGCTTGGGTGAGCCTTGATCATGGCCGCCTTCTATAATCAAAATTTCCATTTGCACTGATTCGTTCGAGTCAGCTACATCAGCATGACCAAATTTGTATTTGTAACTGGCGGCGTGGTAAGTTCCTTGGGTAAAGGGATTGCCGCCGCATCACTGGCCGCGCTGCTTGAAAGTCGCGGTTTAACTGTCACCCTCATCAAGCTAGACCCCTACCTCAATGTTGATCCGGGCACGATGAGCCCCTTCCAGCACGGCGAAGTATTTGTGACTGACGACGGCGCAGAGACCGATCTTGACCTTGGCCATTACGAGCGTTTTATTGAAACGCGGATGAGTAAAACCAACAACTTCACGGCAGGACAAATTTATCAATCGGTGCTAGAGAAAGAGCGGCGCGGCGACTACCTTGGTAAAACCGTGCAGGTGATTCCGCATGTGACCAACGAAATTCAAGCCTTTATCAAACGCGGCGCAGAAAAAGCGGGCGCAATGGGCAAACCCATTGATGTGGCGATTGTGGAGATTGGCGGCACCGTTGGCGATATTGAATCGCTGCCATTTTTAGAAGCCGTGCGTCAGATGAGTTTGAAGCTGGCTGCGGGTTCAACCGCGTTTGTCCATCTGTCGTATGTGCCGTGGATCGCGGCGGCGGGCGAGCTGAAGACCAAGCCCACGCAGCACACCGCACAAAAGCTGCGCGAGATTGGCATTCAGGCCGATGCACTGCTGTGCCGCGCCGATCGCCCGATCCCCGACGAAGAGCGGGAAAAAATATCCCTATTCTCCAACGTCGCGCTGCTTGGTGTTATTTCTATGTGGGATGTGGACACGATCTACAAAGTCCCGCGCATCTTGCATGAGCAAGGGCTTGACCAACTGATTTGCGACAAGTTGCGCCTAGATGTGCCGCCCGCCAATCTCAAGCGCTGGGATGACCTCGTGGCTTTGACGGCCAATCCCAAGTCCAGTGTCAACATTGCGATGGTGGGTAAGTACACCGATTTTTCGGATAGCTACAAATCACTCAACGAAGCGCTGCGCCATGCCGGCCTTAAAAACAACACCAAGGTCAACATCAGTTACATCGACTCCGAAGGCATCACCCCTGACAACGCCAAGCAGCTTGATGCCTTTGATGCGGTACTGGTTCCGGGTGGTTTTGGTGAGCGCGGGGTCGAAGGAAAAATTACCGCTGTCGGCTACGCCCGCACGCACAAAATTCCCTACCTTGGTATTTGCTTGGGGATGCAAGTGGCGACGATTGAGTTTGCCCGCCATGTGGCCGGGCTTGCAGGCGCTAACAGCACGGAGTTTGATAAGGACACCCAGCATCCCGTTATCGCGCTGATTACCGAGTGGCGTGACGCTGACGGCTCCATCAAAGTGCGCAGTGAAAAATCGGACATGGGTGGCACCATGCGCCTTGGCAGTCAAAGCTCCGATGTGGCTAAGGGAACGCTGGCGCACAGCATTTACGGCGATGTGGTCACCGAGCGCCATCGCCACCGTTACGAAGCGAACGTTAATTATTTAGATCGGCTGCGCGAGGCGGGGCTGGTGATTTCGGCCTTGACCCAAGCCGATCAATTGACTGAAATTGTTGAGTTGCCAAACAGCGTTCACCCGTGGTTTATCGGCGTTCAGTTTCATCCCGAATTCAAATCCACACCGTGGGATGGACATCCGCTCTTTAACGCCTACATTGCCGCCGCTTTGGAGCATCAACCATGAAGCTTTGCGGCTTTGACGTAGGCTTGGGTCAGCCCTTTTTCTTAATCGCGGGGACTTGTTCGATCGAAGGACTGGCCATGTCGCTTGACGTGGCGGGGCAACTCAAAGACATCACCAGCAGCCTTGGCATTCCACTCATCTACAAAGGCTCGTTTGATAAAGCCAATCGTTCTTCGGGCAACACCAAACGCGGCGTTGGAATGGATGCAGGACTCAACATTTTGGAAGAAGTTCGTCGGCAAATGGGCGTTCCTGTTTTGACCGATGTGCATGAAATAGGGCACATCACGGAGGTCGCCAGTGTGGTCGATGTGCTGCAAACACCAGCGTTTCTATGTCGCCAAACCGACTTTATTCGTGCTGTCGCGCAGTCAGGCAAGCCGGTCAATATCAAAAAAGGACAGTTTTTAGCGCCTTGGGATATGAAGAACGTCATCGATAAAGCCCGTTCAGCTGCACGTGAAAAAGGTTTGGCAGAAGACAATTTTTTAGCGTGCGAGCGCGGCGTGAGTTTTGGCTACAACAACCTGGTCGCCGACATGACCAGTCTGGCCGAAATGAGGGATACGGGCGCACCCGTGGTTTTTGATGTGACGCACGCCGTGCAAAAACCGGGTGGCCTGGGAGCCTCATCGGGCGGGGCTCGCCGGAACGTCCCCGTGCTAGCCCGCGCTGGTATTGGCGTAGGGGTGAGCGGCCTGTTTATGGAGACCCATCCAAAGCCTGATGAGGCATGGTCAGATGGCCCCAACGCTGTGCCACTCAAGCACATGCGTGAATTGCTAGAGTCGTTGGTGGAGTTAGACCGGGTGGTCAAAAAGCATGCCGCAGCGCGCGGTTATTTAGAAGATCGTTTTGAGGTGTAACCCATGAGTCGTGCGTACATCATTGCAGACGTGACGGTGACGGATGCTGTTCAAATGGCAAAGTACCGCGAGTGGTCAACCAAGGCCATGCAGGAGCATGGCGCGAAAGTGCTGGTGCGCGGCGGAGCGGTTGAGGTGCTGGAAGGCGCATGGCATCCAACGCGGCTTGTGGTGTTAGAGTTTGAAAGCGCGAAGCAGGCCAGTGCGATGTATCACAGCGAAACCTATCAGGTGGCGCGTGAGCTCCGTAAAGATGCGGGAGTGATGCGTATGGTGTTGGTTGAGGGTGTTTAAATTTTTAGGAAAGACATCATGATGCCCGATCTTGAGCACCTCACCCAATCTGTCCAGCAAGTGCTGCCGCAGAGTCAAGCTGCGTGGATTTTTGGTAGTTTTGCACGAGGTCAGGCTCGCGCCGATAGTGATATTGATATTGCCGTGATGCTTGATCCTACTGTTCGCATGGATACGTGGCAATTGCGTCAGCAGGCACAGTTACTGGCGAGTCAATATGGGCGTGAGTTCGACTTGGTCAATATCCGAGATGTGTCGCCAGTCTTGCAGCATGATATCATTCAATCGAATCAGCGCCTATTTGCCAAAGATGAGGAACAAGTCGATAAC
>CAZAIW010000138.1:0-6196 GCA_964485285.1 uncultured Burkholderiaceae bacterium
CGGTACAGCGACACCTATGCCCCCGATATTGATACACGGCAATGTCGTTTTGTGTGGCTGGGAACCTATAAGAAATTTGACGCTTTTAGCTTTATGTTTGAAAAAACCGTGCATGGTTGGTTTACGGCTCACGCCTACCAATTTGACGGTGAGATGTCCACTTTTATTGTGGAGACACCGCAAGAGGTGTGGCAAGCGCATGGGTTTGACAGCATGAGTCAAAGCGAGTCGATTGCGTTTTGTCAAAAACTTTTTGCTCAATATCTGGATGGCAACGAACTGATCAGCAACGCTTCGCATTTGCGCGGATCAGCTATCTGGATACGCTTTCCGCGTGTGATTTGCCGCACGTGGACGCACTACGAAATGATCGGCGGCAAACGCACCCCCATTGTGTTGATGGGAGACGCTGCGCATACCGCACACTTCTCCATTGGAAGCGGTACCAGACTAGCCATGGAAGATGCGATTGACTTGGCCAACGAGTTTGCGAACTCACAGGGGCAGGGGCGGTTGCTGCCCGAGGTGCTGAGCGCCTACGAGTCTAGGCGTAGCGTTGAAGTGCTGAAAATTCAAAACGCGGCACGCAATTCGACAGAGTGGTTTGAAAACGTGAGCCGCTATAGCAAACTGGGTATTGAGCAGATGACTTACTCGATGCTCACTCGTTCGCAGCGTATCAGTCACGAAAATTTGCGCTTGCGGGATGCCGCGTGGCTACAAGACTACGAAACATGGTTTGCTCAGGCAGCTGCGCCAAAGTCAGCACGCCTTATCAGACCGTCGGCGCGTTTGCCAGGACTGACACCCTTTCAGCTGCGTGAGATCACACTCAAAAATCGCGTGGTCGTCTCGCCCATGGCCACCTATAGCGCCATCGATGGTGTGGTGCAGGATTTCCACCTTGTGCATTTGGGTGCAAGGGCGCTGGGTGGTGCCGCTTTGGTCATGGTTGAGATGACCTCTCCCACTCCCCAGGGGCGTATTACCACGGGCTGCCCCGGTCTGTGGAGTGACGTGCATGAGCGGGCGTTTAAACGCATCGTGGATTTTGTGCATGCACAGTCGCATGATGGTTTTATGGGTGCCAAAATTGGCTTGCAATTGGGACACAGCGGTCCCAAAGGCTCCACTCAGCTGGGTTGGCAAGCGATCGATGAGCCGATGGCCAGTGGCAACTGGCCTTTGATCGCGGCCAGTTCCGTCGCCTATGGCGAGCAAAACCAAGTTCCACGGGCGATGACACGTCAAGAGATGGACGAGTTGCTCGCACAATTTGTCGCTAGCACCCAGCGCGCAGCAGCAGCAGGCTTTGATTGGCTGGAGCTGCACTGTGCCCACGGTTATTTACTCGCTAGCTTTTTGACACCCCTGACCAACCACCGGCAGGACGAGTATGGCGGCTCTTTAAACAATCGATTACGTTATCCGCTAGAGGTGTTTCGCGCGATGCGCGCTGCATGGCCGGCGCACTTACCCATGTCGGTACGCATTTCTGCGCACGATTGGGTACCGGGTGGTAATACCGGCGATGAAGCCGTTTTGATCGCCCAAGCCTTTAAGGATGCGGGCTGCGACCTCATAGATGTCTCCTCGGGACAAACAACGCGGCAATCGCGTCCTGTTTATGGGCGGATGTATCAGACACCTTTTGCTGATCGTATAAGGCAAGAAGCAGGTATTGCCACCATGGCCGTTGGGGCGATTACGCAGCTTGATCAGGTCAATGGCATCATTGCTGCAGGGCGTGCCGATTTGTGTGCTGTTGCAAGGCCGCATCTGGCCGATCCTGCGTGGTTGCTGCATGAGTTGGCACAGCTGCAAAACACGGATGCGCAGTGGCCAAGGCCGTACCTGAGCGGACGCGATCAGATGTACCGTGAAGTCGCTAAGGCGCAGGCTTTGATCACGAGCCAATCGGTTTAGTGGCGACCATTGATTCACTTTATTTTGATTGACTTTGTCATATGGATCAAGAAGCAAGACTTCAAGACGCACAGTCCACTCACAGCGAGCATCCGCAAGAGCTCAGGCTATGGTTGCGGCTACTCACTTGTACGCAGCTCATTGAACAAAATGTGCGCAAGGGACTGCGTGAACAGTTTCAAACCACGCTACCGCGTTTTGACCTGATGGCGCAACTTGAGCGTTCACCGCAAGGCCTCAAGATGAATGAGCTATCGCGACGCATGATGGTCAGCGGCGGTAACGTTACAGGCGTGACAGATCAATTGGTCGCTCAAGGTTGGGTTGAGCGTGTGCCCAGCTTGGATGATCGGCGAGTCTATTTGATTCAACTCACAAACAGTGGGCGTAAACAGTTTGCTTTGATGGCCAAGGCGCATGAACAGTGGATTGTTCAAGCTTTGGCTGGTTTGTCGGCTAAAGAAGTTGACAAGTTATATGGCTTGCTAGGCCACATGAAAAAAAGCTTGCTGCAAATAGCTTAAGCAGGCCAACAAAAAGGAGAGACATCCATGAAACACTACGTCAGTCTAACGAACCCCATGCGAGGGCAGTTTAAACCGCTTGCCAATTACGAGGGTGAGCATTTTTTGTGGCAATACGATGCCTTAACCGACACGAGTGGCGTGGGTACGCTGACGCTTAATCGGCCTGACCGAAAAAATCCGCTGACTTTTGATTCGTATGCCGAATTGCGTGATCTTTTCCGTGCGTTGCGTTATGCCACCGATGTCAAAGCAATTGTGCTAACCGGGGCGGGCGGTAACTTTTGCAGTGGCGGGGATGTGTTTGAAATTATTGGCCCCTTGACCAAAATGAGCATGACCGAGATGCTGGAGTTCACCCGCATGACGGGAGATTTGCTCAAGGCGATGCGCGACTGTCCGCAACCCCTGATTGGTGCGATGGATGGCGTGTGTGCAGGAGCGGGTGCCATGATGGCCTTGGCCTGCGATATGCGTTATGGCACACCGCAGACAAAAACCGCTTTTTTGTTTACCCGAGTAGGTCTGGCGGGCGCTGACATGGGAGCCTGCGCACTGCTGCCGCGTGTGATTGGACAAGGACGTGCCAGTGAACTGCTTTATACCGGACGTGCGATGACGGCGACTGAGGGTTTGAATTGGGGATTTTTTAATGCCCTCACCGAGCCCGCGCAATTGCTGCTGCACGCTCAAAAAGTGGCGAGGGATTTGGCGCAGGGGCCTACCTTCGCCCACAGCATGACCAAAACCATGCTCCAACAAGAGTGGGCAATGACGCTAGAGCAGGCCATCGAAGCCGAAGCACAGGCGCAGGCTATATGCATGCAAGGCTTCGATTTCAAACGCGCGTTCGAGGCATTTGCCAATAAGCAAGCCCCGCAGTTTTATGGAGACTAAGTCCATGTCCACTCGCACTAAACCAACCGAACAGACATCGCCCCACGCCTTGCCATTTTTTGATGCAGCTCACCAAGAACTATCGCAAGGTGTCATGCAGTGGGCGCAGTCGCAGTCGATGGATGAGCATGATGACCGCCGCGCTTGTCGTGATTGGGTGCAGCGCCTAGCTCACGCTGGCTGGCTGCGTTATTGCGTGCCCAAAGCGTATGGTGGTGCGCTTGAGCAGCTGGATTCACGCTCACTCGTCATACTGCGTGAGCGCTTGGCGTATCACTCGACTTTGGCCGACTTTTCCTTTGCCATGCAAGGTTTGGGCAGCGGCTCTATTACGCTGGCGGGATCGCCCGAGCAACAGGCAGCTTATCTGCCGCGCGTGGCTACTGGCGAGGCGATTGCGGCGTTTGCCTTATCTGAAGAGAATGCTGGCTCCGATGTAGGAGCCATGAGCACGCAAACAACGCCTCTAGCTTCTGGCGGCTACGAAATCAATGGTGCTAAGACATGGATCAGCAATGGTGGCATGGCGGACTTTTATGTGCTTTTTGCCAAGACCGATGCGGGTGCTGGCGTACGCGGCATCAGCGCTTTTGTGATTGACCGAACCACTCCCGGCCTTGATGACAGTGAGCATATTGAGGTCATGGCTCCTCACCCCTTGGCAACGGTGCGCTTCAACCGCTGCCAAGTGAGTGCTCAAGCGCTTTTAGGCGGCGAGGGCGAAGGTTTTAAGTTGGCGATGCGCACGCTCGATATTTTTCGTGCGTCGGTGGCTGCGGCGGCTTTGGGCATGGCGCGTCGTGCGATGGATGAAGCTTTGCGCCATGTGCAGCAACGGCGCATGTTTGGTGGCGTGATGGCCGATTACCAACTCACCCAAGTCAAATTGGGGCAAATGGCGGCGCTGATCGATGCGGGTGCCTTGCTCACTTACCGTGCAGCGTGGATGCGTGACGTGCTGGGTACGCAGGACGTGCAAGCAGCGGCGCAGTATTCGCGTGCATCGGCGATGGCAAAAATGGTAGCAACCGAAAACGCTTCGCGCGTCATTGATATGGCGCTGCAAATGTTTGGTGGGCGAGGTGTGCAAGTTGGCAGCACGGTTGAGCATCTCTACCGCGACATCCGCGCCCTGCGTATTTACGAGGGAGCTACTGAAGTGCAGCAACTGATCATCGGGAAGTCGGTTTTAAAAGGTGTTTAAGCAGTGATTCAAAAAAATAGGAGTGGTGGTGACACATGACTGACCTGACATTAGAAACATCTCACGTTGATCGCACAATCATTCAGGGCTTACCGCAAGGTGATCAGCTAGCCAACTTTTTCTACGTGCATGCTGCGCACTGCTTAGCACCTCAGCTCAATGTGGTCGTGGAATTGCTCGATAAAGCGGTAGACAAAGGTTTTGCAGATCGCCCACTGCTGCGCAGTCCTCAGCTGACTTTAACGTATGCACAAACACGCGAGCGCGTCAATCAAATGGGTCATGTGTTGGTGGAGGATTTGGGGCTCGTTCCTGGTCAATGTGTGCTACTGCGCGGTGGGAACTCCATCGAGTTGGTTTTAGCTTGGTTAGCCGTTGTCAAAGCTGGCTGCATCGCTGTCGCAACCATGCCGTTGTTACGTGCAGTTGAGCTGGGTGCCATTATCGACAAAGCGAGGCCGACTGTAGCTTTGTGCGATGTTGCGCTACTGGGTGAGCTGGAGCAGGCACAAACCACCCATGCCTGTTTGCAGACCATTGTGTCGTTGAATGCCCCGCAAGACCCGCATGGGCTGATGCTGCGTTCAACGGGGAAAAGCAAGCAGTGGAGAGGCGTAGCAACGAATGCTGGTGACCCCGCCTTGATGGCTTTCACATCTGGGACAACGGGCCAGCCTAAAGCGGTGGTGCATACCCACCGGGATGTACTGGCCGCATGTGAGGCTTGGCCGCGCTTTGTACTCAAAGCCACGCCGGACGATATGGTGTTTGGCTCTCCACCGCTAGCGTTTACCTTTGGATTGGGTGGACTGCTGATTTTCCCGATGTGGGCAGGCGCATCGGTGTACTTCCACGACGCGCCACTCACGCCACAGACCGTGCTAGATGTTATGAATCGAGAAAAAATTACCATCAGCTATACCGCTCCCACCATGTATCGCCAATTAGCCCCTCTAGCCAAAGCGCAAGGTGGCATCGCGAGTTTGCGGCTATCGGTAAGTGCGGGCGAGGCTCTCCCCGATGCGACGCGGACGCTGTGGCGTGAGGCCACGGGGATTGAGATGTTGGACGGTATCGGTGCGACAGAGATGTTCCATATCTTTATCTCCAGTCCACCCCACGAGGTGCGTGCAGGTGCCATTGGCAAGGCTGTACCCGGCTATGAGGCTCGCGTGCTGGATGATGAGGGGCAGGAGTTACCCATCGGTCAAGTCGGTAAGTTGGCCGTGCGTGGCCCCACTGGCTGCCGTTACTATGCTGATGAGCGCCAAGCTAACTATGTCAAAAACGGATGGAACTATCCCGGCGATACGTTTTATCAAGATGCGGATGGCTACTTTTACTATGTGGCGCGTGCTGACGACATGATCATTACAGCTGGCTACAACGTAGGTGCCCCAGAGGTCGAGTCAGCCTTGCTCAAGCATCCCGCTGTCGCTGAGTGCGCGGTTGTGGGCGATGCTGACCTAAAGCGCGGCATGGTGATTCATGCGCACTGCGTGTTGCATCCAGGGTTTGTGGGCGACGAGGCGATGGTGAAACAACTGCAAGATCATGTTAAAGGGACCATTGCGCCCTTTAAATATCCAAGGCGAGTCAGCTTCAAAACGAGCTTGCCGCGTACCGAAACGGGCAAGCTGCAGCG
>CAZAIW010000139.1:0-4207 GCA_964485285.1 uncultured Burkholderiaceae bacterium
GGTGCACACTATCCGGTGCTCGCCCCGCCATCAGCGCCGCTTGCTGGATGTCGTGTTTCACCTGTTGATAGCGCTGCGTAAGATCAGTCATGGTTTCCAATCATAATCTGGCACCATGGAACACACCTCCGCACCAAGCCAAAGTCTCAAAGAGCTGCTAGGCTTCATGATTGCACAAAAAGCATCGGACTTGCACTTATCCGCTGGTTTGCCACCCATGCTGCGGGTGCATGGCGACATTGTTCGCATCAATTTGCCGCCGCTGACGCACGAGACCGTCCACGCCATGATCCTAGGCATCATGACTGAGCAGCAGCGGGCTCATTACGCCAAAGACTGGGAGTACGACTTTTCGCATGAGATTGTGGGCTTGTCGCGCTTTCGGGTGAATGCATTTCAACAGCAACGCGGCGCAGCTGTCGTGATACGTGCCATCCCCTCGGTGATTCAATCCTTAGAGCAACTGGGCGCACCCAGCATTTTCTCTAGGCTATGCCTCAAACCACGCGGACTCATCTTAGTGACTGGCCCGACGGGCTCTGGCAAATCAACCACACTGGCTGCCATGGTCAACCACCTCAATGAAAACGAGCCCGCGCATATTTTGACGGTGGAAGACCCCATCGAGTTTGTGCACCAGTCGAAAAAAAGCTTGATTAACCAGCGCGAAGTCAGCTCGCACACGCATAGTTTTGCTGCTGCGCTCAAATCAGCACTTCGTGAAGACCCAGATGCCATCTTGGTCGGCGAGCTGCGCGACCTTGAAACCATCCGATTAGCCTTAACCGCAGCAGAAACCGGGCATTTGGTATTTGGTACCTTGCACACATCAAGCGCCGCTAAAACAGTGGATCGAATCGTCGACGTGTTTGACGCAGCAGAGAAAGACTTGATCCGCAGCATGCTGTCCGAATCGCTAGAGGCCGTCATCACACAAACGCTGTGTAAAACCAAAGATGGTCAGGGGCGTATCGCGGTGCATGAAATCATGCTCGGGTCATCCGCCATTCGCAACTTAATTCGCGAGAACAAAGTGGCTCAAATGTACTCAACCATCCAAACCAGCAGTGGCACTGGGATGCAAACACTGGATCAAGGCTTGATGGAACTGGTCAGCGCAGGGCGCATCACACCGAACGAAGCGCGCACCAAGGCTAAGTTTCCAGAGACATTTAAAGTGACCAACCTATAGCGGATTCGGAGCAAGCAAAGCCATGCCCACCACACCTAGCATCGCAAACAAAACCTATCTGGCCGCACCACAAAAGCAACTTGCTTTTATAGGGCTTGGCGTGATGGGCTATCCAATGGCTGGGCACTTGGCTATGTGTGGGCATCATGTGACGGTTTACAACCGAACCGCCGCCAAAGCACAAGCTTGGCTAACTGAATTCAAAAGCACCGCAGGAACGCATGCGGCAGCTGCCACGCCTGCACAGGCCGCAAGCCAAGCTGACATTGTGTTTTGCTGCGTTGGGAATGACGACGATTTGCGATCCGTGACACTGGGCTCGCATGGGGCGTTTACCACGATGAAACCCGGCTCCGTTTTTGTCGATCACACGACCGCCTCGGCTTGCGTGGCTCGTGAACTTGCCGCCGCTACGCAATCGCTTGGCATTGGCTTTGTTGATGCCCCCGTTTCGGGTGGGCAGGTCGGCGCACAAAATGGCATGCTCACCATCATGTGCGGCGGTCACCTTGAAGCGTTTAACGCCATTCAGCCCACAGCGATGGCGTTTGCACGAGCGATAACCTTGCTAGGTCAAAGCGGTGCAGGGCAACTGGCCAAAATGGTCAATCAAATTTGTATTGCCGGACTCGTACAAGGATTATCCGAAGCGCTTGCATTTGGCCAAAAAGCTGGGCTTGATATGACCCGCGTGCTAGAGGTCATTGGCAAGGGCGCTGCGCAAAGCTGGCAAATGGACAATCGCGGAAAAACCATGCTCGACGATCGATTTGATTTTGGCTTCGCCGTCGATTGGATGCGCAAAGATTTAGGCCTTGTCTTGGACGAAGCCAAGCGCAACGGTGCCCGCCTTCCCGTTACAGCGCTGGTCGATCAGTTTTATGCTGATGTACAGCAAATGGGCGGTCATCGCTGGGATACGTCAAGCCTCATTAAGCGACTGAAATAAACGCCACTTCAAACGGCTCTTACTGGCCCTACTTGGACGACTGGGTCATCACCGGTTGGCCTGATCCACTGAGCACAGGGGTGGATTTCATTTCGACTTGCGGCGCAGGCTTGGGTAGTAGCGACTCCAAGTCTTCTTCAGAAATCAACTCTAGGACACGTACCACCTTTTGCACACCACTTTGCCCGCGCACGATATTGGCAGCGTAATCGGCCTCGCGCTTGGTGACACGCCCCATCATGTAAACAACACCGCGCTCAGTCACCAGCTTAAAAGCGTTGGACATCACATCTTTGTCTTCGATGAGCGCGGTCTTCACACGACTGGTGATCACCGTATCGGATGAGCGTGCTGACAAGTTAGAGTTACCCAGCACACCCAGCTCGTTCACCACGGTTTTCACGTTGTCAATTTTTGCCACAATTTGTTCCGCCAGCACTTTATCGCGCTCACTGGGCACCTCGCCGGTCAATAAAACCTGTCGGTTATAACTGGTCACGTTGATATGCGCACGATCACCTATGGATTCTTGGAGGCGGCTAAACGCTCGCAACTCGATGCCTTGATCCTCGACCTGCGCACCGGAGGTTCGCCTGTCGTTGGCCACCAACACCCCGCCGGCCAATGCACCACCGACCACAAGCGGAGCAATACAGCCGGTCGTGCCAAGCGCAACCAAACCGGCGGCAATTGTGTTTAACCATATTTTTTTCATCACGTACTTCCTTTCAACTTACGATGGAGTCTGCATCGCCTAACAGCAAGGCATCGACACCATCACAGATGCAGTGTAGCGCCGTCAAGTGAACTTCTTGAATACGTGATGTGCGCTCATGAGATACGCCGATATGAACATCCAACTCCCCCAGCAAATGTTGCGTAGCCTCATCAAGGCGACCCGTCAAAGCAACCACCGTCATATCGCGCCCATGCGCTGCCTCAATGACCGAGCCGACTTGAGCTGCTCGCGCATCGCTCGATATCAGCAGCAGCACATCACCGGAGCGCCCCAGCGCCTTGATTTGTTTGGCGTACACCTGACTCAAAGCACCATCATCCGCAGCAAATGCCGATAGCGTCAAGGCATCAAACGCAAGCGCCATCGCCGCCAGCTCCGGGCGCTCGCGCTCATAACGCCCAACAAACTGAGCCGCAACATACTGCGCTGCCGCAGCCCCGCCATCACTACAAACGAGTACCTTGCCATCATTGGTCACCGCCGTCCAAATGGCCTCAATGGCACGTGCAATCGGCGCAGAAAGCGCGTCTGCCACTTGGTACTTTAAGTCGGCACTATCAATGAAATGTTGTTGAATACGGTGTTGGAGCATGGGGGGAATGATACCGATTCACCATCCAGAATCGACTCCGTGTTACTCAAAAAAACATTAATAACTCGGCGCGTCAAACGCTCCTCGCAGCCACTTAATATGGGGATGGCCCGACAATTCCCCCTCAATGCTCACCACATCAAAGCGACATGGTGGTGTTTGAGCCAAACGCAACAAGTAATACCGGGCGGCAAAGATCACTCGCCGCTGCTTGACTCCAAGTACGCTGGCTGCCGCACCACCATACAAATGATGACTGCGCTGACGCACCTCAACAAACACCAAAGTTGGCTCTTGATGCGGATGCCTAGCAGGCTCTTGCATAATCAAATCCACCTCGCCGCCGCCTCGGCCTGGTGTTTTGTAGTTACGCACCAACAAGATAAGTCCATTGGCTTGCAAATGCGCAAGCGCTATGCCCTCTGCCCGAGAACCCTGTTCTGTTTTACTCATGTCCATCATTGCATCAGCATACACCGAAGCACAAACAGCCCTGCATGTGGCGACCCAAGCGATAGCGGGTAGTCAACACTACCCAGCCAGCACCCTTTACATCGTGGCGACACCTATCGGTAACTTGGCCGACATCAGCCTGCGCGCGCTCTATACGCTGGGTTTGGTGGACACCATCGCCTGTGAAGACACGCGGCATACAGGGCAGCTGCTGTACGCTTATGGCCTGCATAAACCCTTGCTGGCACTGCACGAACACAATGAAAACGTAGCAGCGCAAGA
>CAZAIW010000139.1:4217-6126 GCA_964485285.1 uncultured Burkholderiaceae bacterium
GCATGCCGGTGAGCGCGTGGCTTATGTCAGCGACGCGGGAACACCCGCCATCAGCGACCCAGGAAGTCGTTTAGTCGCCGCTGTGGCAACAGCAGGATTAAGGGTCATCCCACTACCGGGCGCATCGAGTGTGACGACACTGCTTTCAGCGGCAGGCTGCGTTTCACCCGACGAATCACGCGCTAGTTTGGTCTCGGGATTTGTATTCGCGGGTTTTTTGCCCACCAAAGGCGCAGAGCGCACAGCCGCTATCGAGCAATTAAAAGCCACCGTCAAAGCAGTCGTTTTGTTTGAAGCACCGCACCGGATCGAGACACTCTTCAAAGAGCTGACTGGCTTGGGCGAGCGGCGCGTGACCGTTGGACGCGAGCTGACGAAACAGTTTGAATCTATCGTCACGATGCCAGCAGCCGAGCTATCCGCATGGCTGCAAACCAAAGCGGACAACGCGCGCGGGGAATTTGCCCTTGTGCTTCACCCGCAAGCGACCACTCGTCAAGATTCAGAGAACCAAACCGATACCGTCATCACCACCTCCAGCACAGCACTGCTGACACGCTTGTTGCAAGAGCTACCGCTCAAAACTGCCGTGCAAATAACGATGGATGTCAGTGGCTTGGCGAAAAACTTTTTATATGATGAGGCACTCCAACTAAAGGGCAGACCATGATCCAACACATACAAGCCAGCCTGCAAGAAGCTTATGCTGGTCTTACTCATTTACTAGCCGACCCAACAACGCTTGAACATATTGAACAAGCGGCGCAACTGCTCATCAAGACCTTTGAGCAAAAAGGTCACGCCTATTCTTGCGGCAATGGCGGCTCCATGTGCGACGCGATGCACTTTGCCGAAGAGCTGACCGGACGCTACCGCAAAGATCGAGCGGCACTGGGTGCAGCCGCCATCAGCGATGTCAGCCACATGAGCTGTGTGGGCAACGACTACGGTTACGAGCACGTTTTTTCGCGCTACCTAGAAGCACATGGCCGCACAGGCGACTGCTTGGTCGCGCTCAGCACCAGCGGAACGAGTAAAAACATCATCCGCGCGGCACGAACCGCCAAGGAGCTTGGACTGCGCGTCATCATTTTGGCGGGGAAACCCAGCCCTGAACTCCAAGACCTCGCTGATGTTTACATCTGCACGCCTGCCGGGCATTTTGCTGACCGCGTGCAAGAGTTGCACATCAAGGTGCTGCATATTTTGATTGAGCTGATTGAGCGTCATTTCTTTCCGCAAAATTATGCGTAAAGAACCCCCAAAAGAGGCGTTGTGGCGCAAAATGACTCTTTTTGACTATAAAATGGCTTAGAGCGAAATGACCGGAACATGCAACTACAAACCCTTGTATCCAGCATTCAAAGTGTCAGTCAAACGGGACAGTTGGCCGCCTCCCTGCAAAGGGTCATCGCACAAAACCATCAAAAAGCGATCGCTTTAGGTAAGGCTCCTGTACAAAGCCCCACACCCACAAAGCCTAAAACATCGGCTCATTGAATGGCTCACACCAGCCCCAGCATCAGCTGCAAGTTCTGCACGGCTGCGCCGCTGGCACCTTTGCCCAAGTTGTCCAAGCGAGCGATGAGCACCGCGTGACGGTGCGCTTCATTCGCGAAGACGCGAATTTCTAGTTGGTTGGTGTCGTTCAGCGCGGTGGCATCGAGCTTGCCGCTCGCGGTGGCGGGCTGCACACTGACCCAGCCTCCCACGCTTTGGCCGTAGTGTTTGGCCAAAGCCTCATGCAAGTCAGCAGCTTTGGGCTTGGCGGGCAACATGTCTAAATGAAGGGGCAGTTGCACCAACATGCCTTGGCGGAAGTTGCCTACCGCGGGCACAAACAAGGGGCGACGGGTCAGGCCGGTGTAGGCCATGATTTCGGGGATGTGCTTGTGTTCAAGCCCTAGGG
>CAZAIW010000140.1:0-5923 GCA_964485285.1 uncultured Burkholderiaceae bacterium
TCAGCGGTAGAGCACTGCATTCACACTGCAGGGGTCACATGTTCGATCCATGTATTACCCACCACACTGAAGACGCTGCACCTTGAAACGTGCAGCGTTTTTTCGTTTGTGGTGCGGCGTTTTTTAATTTTTGATTGGTTTTGCCCGTGACTTTTTTATTCCAACTCCATCGGCAGCTCTTGGTGGCTTTGTGCCTAGCCTGTTGTGCAGCAGCAGCTTTGGCTCAAACGCAGCCAGTGCCATCAGCCCCAGCTAAACCACTCAATGGGCAGGCGCAGAGCATGGCACAGCTGCCCATTTTTGTATTGAATTCTCTGGATGCCAACATCAGCGTGATTGACCCCAAGACGTGGCAGACTCTCAAAAAAATTGATACGGGCAAAGAGCCGCATCACCTGTATCTGAGTCCAGATGAAAAGTCCGTCATCGTGGCGAACGCCGCATCAGACTCGCTCACTTTTATTGATCCGCGTACGGCCGTGGTTCAGCGCACGGTGCGCGGCATTCGCGATCCGTACCACCTGCGGTTTTCGCCCGATATGAAGTGGCTCACCATCGCTGGCAATCGATTGAATCACGTTGATTTGTATGAGTGGAAGGGCGAGGAGCCGCTACTCAAAAAACGTATTCCTACGGGCAAAACGCCTAGTCATTTGTGGATCAATAGCCAAAGCACGGTGCTGTATGCCACGATGCAAGACAGCGATGAGCTGGTTGCGATTGATCTGACCACGCAGGCCGTGCTGTGGCGTTTTAAAACTGGCAAGTTACCCGCTGATATTTTTGGTGTGAACAGTGGAAAAACACTGCTGGTTGGCCTCACGGGAGAGGATGCGGTGCAAGTCATCGATGTGGCGGGGGCGACACCCAAAGCGGCAGGGCGCATCCATACGGGGCAAGGGGCGCATGCCTTTCGCTCGGCGGGCGATAAGCAGCATGTTTACTTGAGTAACCGCGTCGCCAACACCATCAGCAAGATCGACACCACAACGCTCAAAGTGGTAGCCACTTATCCGGGAGGTCATGGCCCGGACTGTATGGAGGTCATGGGGGATAAGCTGTTGGTCTCGTCGCGCTGGGAGCGCAAGATGACGGTAGTTGATTTGACGAGCGGCAAAATCGAGCGCCAAATTGGCGTTGGCAAATCGCCCCACGGTGTTTGGACGCTCCACCACGCCGCTCGCGACTAACCCAGAACGGCTCATGCCCCGCAACCCCTATTAACCCCAGCAACCCCTTTATTACGTAGTAAGACCATGGACGCGCAGCAGTGGCTTTTTGAATCGGTGTTTCAGCCGGTCATGCTGTACCTTGATATCGCTCATTACATGGAGGACGGCTACGCCGCTGCGGGTTGGTTGTTGTGGGGCTGCGTACAAGTCGCCGTGATCGCCGTGGTGCTGGCTCCTTGGCAGCGGCTTCGTCCCGTTGAGCCCGTGGTGGACAAAGCCACTATTCGCGTCGATATGCTCTACACGGTGATTCACAAGTTGGGAATCTTTCGCCTCGCCATGTTTCTGTTGGTGATGCCCTTGCTGGACGAGGCTTTCGGGGCATTGCGATCCGATAGCCTAGGCTGGATAAGCCTTGGCGCCTTTCAGCTCGATCAACTATGGCCCGGTGTCACGGATGGGCCAGTGGTAAGCCTCATCATCTATGTCATTGTTTTTGACTTTTGTGATTATTGGATTCATCGGGCACAACACGCTTGGCGGCCTTGGTGGGCTTTGCACAGTTTGCATCACGCGCAGCAGCAAATGACGTGTTGGAGCGATAACCGCAACCATTTGCTAGATGATGTGCTGCGCGATGTG
Source organism: uncultured Burkholderiaceae bacterium (assembly GCA_964485285.1). Classification (GTDB taxonomy): domain Bacteria; phylum Pseudomonadota; class Gammaproteobacteria; order Burkholderiales; family Burkholderiaceae_C; genus JASGCK01. Next base: position 1,815 of record CAZAIW010000140.1, read on the forward strand.
TTGATGGTTTGTCTGGCTTTTTTGATTGGCATCAGTCCCAGTCAATTTGTCATCATCACGGTGCTGACTCAGTTATCCGAGAGCTTGCAGCACGCCAATATCAAACTCTCGTTTGGGCGTATCGGCGAGCGCTTGTGGGTGAGTCCGTGCTTTCACCGCTTGCATCACAGCGTGACGCATGGCTTTGGGCATAACTTTGGCGTGCTACTACCTTGGTGGGATCGTTTGTTTGGCACGGCCTATCTGCAAGAGCGCTACGACCCCACGGGCGTAGACGACCAAGTTACCGTCGATTACGGGCGCGGCTTTTGGGCGCAGCAGTGGCAGGGTCTTAAACGGTTGCAACGCGCCATGCGGCACATGTTGACGCAAGTGGCAAACCCATGAATCAGCTCTACGGTATCGTGTGCGTGATTTGCGCAGCAGCAGCATTTGCGGCGCTCGATACAGCGACCAAATTTGTCAGTCTCGCCGTGCCCTTTGCCGTGGTGATGTGGTTTCGGTTTGGCTTTCAGGTGCTGACCACGTCGCTGTGGTTATGGCGCACCAAAGGCACATGGCATTTGCGATCACAAAACGCACGTTTGCAGGTGTATCGCGGTGCGCTGTTGTCGCTCTCCAGCATCTTGGCGTTTTTCAGTTTAAAACTGATTCCCGTGAGTGACTTTACCGCCATCATGATGCTCACCCCTTTGCTGATGACGGTGGTGGCGGCCTTTGCATTCAAAGAGCATATTTCGGCGTTGCGCTGGCTTTTGGTGGTGCTTGGATTTTTAGGGGCGATGGTGGTGATTCGCCCCGGGCATGATGCTTTTACTTGGGGCTCGCTACTGCCTTTATTGTTGGTGGTGACGAGTGCTGGTTTTCAGCTCATGAGCTATCGTTTGGCGCAGCTGGATGGTGCCGCCATGACCCACGCCTATACTGGGTGGATAGGTTTTGCAACGGCCAGCGTCCTCTTGCCTTTTGTTCTGCAAAGTGCTTGGACAGGTTGGCCCCAAGCCATGCAAACCTTGGGGGTGGGAGCCGGGGTGGTCGCTACGCTGTTGCTGTTGATTGCTGCGTTTGCAACGGTGGGACATAGCTTGCTGATCTTGGGTTACACGCATGCGCCGGTGGCGGTGCTGACGCCTTACTTGTATGTACAAATTCCGTTTGCTGTGCTGGGGGGTTGGTTGGTGTTTGCGCATCATCCCGATGTGTGGGCTGCGGTAGGCATCGTCATCATTGCCATCAGCGGTGTGCTGGGCACGTGGCTAACGGCGCGTGAGCGCCGGGTCGATTTGCAGGTGATTTTGGACAACTAAAAAGGGGAGTCCCTATGGGTTTGTTATTGGATTCATTTTGGCGTGCCGCGCTGTATTGCTTTCACGCACGGGTGATCTTTCTGTCGTTTCTGCCTTTGTTTCTGCTGATTCTTTTAGGGGGCAGCATAGGGTATTTTTATTGGAGCGATGCGGTTGAATCGGTGCGTCTAACGCTAGAAGGCTTTGGTGTGTTCAACACGGTGTTGGATTGGCTCACACGGTTTGGCTGGCAAAACTTTCGTGCCGCTGTTGCGCCCATGATCGTGATCGCTTTGGCAACCCCTGTATGCATTGTTCTGGTGATGCTGGTGGTGGCTTGGCTTATGACACCTTTGCTCATTGGCTTTGTCGCGCAGCGGCGCTTTAGCACGCTCACGCGCCGAGCAAGCGGGTCGCTGATGTGGCTGCGTGCGCTGGTGTGGACACTCGGTTCGGTATTACTGGCCGGGGCTTTGCTGCTCATCTCCATGCCCTTGTGGGTTATTCCGCCGCTGGTGATGATCGTGCCGCCGCTCATTGTGGGTTGGTTGACCTATCGCCTAATGAGCTTTGATGCGCTAGCGACGCACGCGAGCATGGACGAATGCAAAGCTGTGATGAAAGAGCACAGGGGCAACTTGTTGCTCATGGGCATCGTCACTGGTTATCTGGGCGTGATGCCCTCGCTGATTTGGACGCTGGGCACCATGGTTGCTGTGTTGGCAGTTTTTTTGTTGCCCCTCATGCTGTGGCTCTACACGTTTGTCTTTGCATTTTCGTCTTTGTGGTTTATTCATTACTGCCTCGCAGCGCTTGAGCAGCATCGCGCTGCGCAAACCCCGCCACCTGAGCAGCCCGTGCTAGAGCCTGTGCCGCAGACTCCAGCGCATCCAGCGCCTATGCCCTATGTCTAACGTCAACCAATTCCCTCCCACCTTTGGACTCATCGTCATTGGCGACGAAATTTTGTCGGGCAAACGCGCCGACAAGCACATGAGCAAAGTGATCGACATGCTTGCCAAACGCGGGCTATCCCTTAGTTACGCGCACTATGTGGGTGATGATCCCGTGCGCATTACGCAAGCGCTTAAAGCCGCTTCTGATTCGGGCCATGTGGTGTTTTCTACCGGTGGCATTGGAGCTACGCCCGACGACCACACGCGCCAATGCGCAGCCCGTGCGCTGGAGCGCGAGTTACTGTTGCATCCGCAAGGTGCCCAGCTCATCCGAGAGCGTGCGCAAGATGTTGCTCGCGAAAACGGTCTGCCCTACGATCCGCAACATCCCGACAATCAGCATCGACTCAACATGGCGATGTTTCCGGCTGGCGCGGAATTGATTCCCAATCCGTACAACAAAATTGCGGGCTTTAGCGTGGGGACGGTGTACTTCGTGCCGGGCTTTCCGGTCATGGCTTGGCCCATGATCGAGTGGGTGCTGGATACCCACTACGCACCGTACTTCCATCAATTCCCGCACGCGGAGCGCTCCGTTATCGTGCAAGGGTCAATGGAGGCCACACTCACGCCCTTGATGGAGCAAATTGAAGCCGACTTTGCGGGCATCAAAGTCTTTAGCCTACCCAGTGTTGATCATCCCCAGTACGGCAGGCACATCGAATTGGGCGTTAAGGGTGAGCCCGAATGGGTCAACAAGGCGTTTGCGGCAATGACGATGGGGCTTGAGCGTTTAGGTGCGACGCTACTGAAAAAATAACACGAGCCTTTGCGTACACTTTTTAACTGGATGAACTAAAACGGTGAGCGTCACCACTGAGCGGCACTGTTTTGGTGCTTGCTTTTGCGATGCTCCGATAAAGCCGGGACGCAAAGACCACTAAAATCGACGTTCTTGCCGCAGGTTTGTGCGCTGTTTGCTTGGGCATAAAACTTGCATATCGTGATGAGTCAATTTTTTTATTTTTAACTTGGAGCCAGCAAATGACTAAAACCGTCGCAGACGTGATGAAGATGGTGAAAGACAACGACGTGAAGTTCGTTGATTTTCGTTTTACCGATACACGCGGAAAAGAGCAGCACGTAACCGTGCCCGTGTCCCATTTTGACGAAGATAAGTTCACGTCGGGACATGCGTTTGACGGCTCTTCCATTGCTGGTTGGAAGGGCATTGAAGCCTCGGACATGTTGCTCATGCCCGATCCCAATACCGCCAACATCGATCCGTTTTTTGACGAGCCCACGTTGTTCATGTCGTGCACCGTGTACGAACCGGGCGACATGAAAGCCTATGACCGCGATCCACGCGCCATCGCCCTTCGCGCCGAGGCTTACTTGAAAGCTTCCGGTCTTGGTGACACCGCTTACTTTGGCCCCGAGCCAGAGTTCTTCTTGTTTGACGATGTGCGCTGGAACACCGACATGAGCGGCACATTCGTCAAGATTGACGATTACGAAGCACCTTGGAACAGCGGCAAAGAGATGGACGGCGGCAACAAAGGCCATCGTCCAACGGTCAAAGGCGGCTACTTCCCCGTTCCGCCAGTGGACAGCACACAAGACATGCGTGCCGAAATGTCGCTCGTTTTAGAGTCGCTGGGCATTCCCGTTGAAGTGTTCCACCACGAAGTGGCGGGCGCAGGTCAAAACGAAATTGGCACCAAATTCTCCACCTTGGTGCAACGCGCCGACTGGACGATGCTGCTCAAGTACGTGGTGCAAAACGTCGCGCACAGCTACGGCAAAACGGCTACCTTCATGCCCAAGCCCATCCAAGGCGATAACGGCTCGGGCATGCACGTTCACCAATCCATTTGGAAAGACGGCAAAAACTTGTTTGCAGGCGACGGCTACGCTGGCTTGTCGG
>CAZAIW010000141.1:0-5916 GCA_964485285.1 uncultured Burkholderiaceae bacterium
CCGGTCTCATCACCCCGGACGAAATCAAGATCGGCATCATGCCCGGTCACATCCACCGCAAAGGCCGCATCGGCGTGGTCTCGCGTTCGGGCACCTTGACCTATGAAGCGGTTGCACAGCTCACCGAAATTGGTCTTGGCCAGTCGTCCGCTGTCGGCATTGGCGGAGATCCCATCAACGGACTCAAGCACATCGACGTGATGAAGGCCTTCAACGACGATCCAGACACCGATGCCGTCATCATGATTGGCGAAATTGGTGGTCCAGACGAAGCCGAAGCAGCGCAGTGGTGCAAAGCTAATATGAAAAAGCCCATCGTTGGCTTTATCGCTGGCGTGACCGCGCCCGCAGGCAAGCGCATGGGTCATGCAGGTGCTTTGATCTCTGGTGGTGCCGATACGGCTGACGCTAAGCTCGCCATCATGGAGGCATGCGGCTTTAAAGTCACTCGCAACCCATCCGAAATGGGGAAATTACTTAAGGCGCTTTTGTAATTTCTCGTTAAGATAACTCTTACCCAGACCCCTCTGGCCGCAACGCCCGAGGGGTTTTATTTTTAGATTTGACGAGGAAAAAACATGGATTGGACTTCTGGCGCACTGTGGGGAGCGTTGCTCGCCATCATCGTGGCAAACATCTTGCTCTCGGGCGACAACGCGGTTGTGATTGCGATGGCGGCTCGCTCGCTCAAACCTGAGCATCAAAAAAAGGCCATCATCTGGGGCAGCGCCGCTGCCATTTTGATGCGTATTATTTTGACGATCGTGGCTGTGAAATTACTCACGCTGCCCTACCTCAAACTCATAGGCGGTGTTTTATTGTTTTGGATTGGTTATCAGCTCCTCACAGAGAATGACGACGAGGCCGACATCAAAGCCCACGCCACGATTGGCGCAGCCATCCGTACCATTTTGATTGCTGACTTGGTCATGAGCCTAGACAACGTCATCGCCGTAGCCAGCGCAGCCGATAAGGCACCGGAGTCTGCGCGTTATGTGCTGCTCATGCTGGGACTGGCTATGTCGATTCCGCTCATCATTGCTGGCAGCACGCTACTCATCAAAGTGATGGAACGCTACCCGATCATCATCACCGGTGGCGCAGCGCTGCTGGGCTTTTTAGCCGGCAGCATGATGGTCTCTGATCCAGCCGTTGAGCATTGGTTCAAAGCAAATGTTGACAGCGCTGAGGCATTGGCCGGGGCTATTGGTGCTGTTTCGTTGGTTGTTTTTGCAAAATGGATGATCAAGCGGCAAGCTCGATCACGCCACCACAAGTCAGCGCCCCATTAACGAGTCATCCCGGCTTTGCGTATGCGCAATCTTTGGCAGCGACTTTTCAGGGCGCTGCCTTTTTTTTCAAGTTACCTAGGGGTCGTTGCGGTCTTATCGATTTTTTTACTGCACGGCGTGCAGGTGTGGCGCATTGGCTATGTCGACCGGCTGGATGCTTGGATTTACGATGCCCGCCTGCAAGCTCACGCCCCGCGCACACAAGACCCCAACGTCGTCATTGTGGACATTGACGAGCCCAGCCTGTCCGCCTTTGGTCGCTGGCCTTGGGCGCGCGACATCACGGCTGCGTTAGTGCAACGCCTCATCACCGAACAAGGTGTCAGTGTCATTGGCTTTGATATGGTTTTTGCAGAAGCAGAAAGTCCCTCTACCGATTCAGCACTGGCGCTTACGCTGCGCCATCAACCCATTGTGCTGGGCTACTACTTCACCAGTGATCGCGCCAACCATACCAGCGGCACACTACCCGCCCCAGTATTCAATAACAGCCATACCAGTGTGCGAGATTTTCAGGTCACGCATTGGAATGGGTATGGCGCTAATTTGTCCGAACTGGCCGAGGCTGCGCCGCAGGCGGGATTTTTCAACGCGATCAGCGATATTGATGGCACCATCCGCTCGGCTCCGCTGCTAGGCGAGTTCCGTGGCGAGTTTTATGAGTCACTGTCGCTCGCACTGTACCGCCGCTACTTGGCACGTATCCACAACACTCCGACACTCCCCAACCTGCAACCCCACTTTGCTACGCAGCGAGACTACCCCCATCTCCAAGGGCTGCACTTGAGTTGGCCTGATGCGGCATTAGCCAGTCACGACATTGACGTGGACGAAACGGTCAACCGATTGATCCCTTTTCGCGGCCCGGGTGGCCCATCGGGCGGCTCCTTTCGTTACATCTCAGCAGCCGATGTGCTGCTGGGTCGATTGCCCGCTCAATCACTCGAAAAAAAAATAGTCCTGATTGGCAGCTCCGCCCCCACGCTAGAAGACTTGCGTGTCACGCCTTTTGGATCGACCTTTCCCGGCGTTGAAGTGCAGGCGAATTTGCTGTCCGGCCTCATCAGGGGTGAGGCGCGTCATCGCCCAGACTACGCCCTCGGGTTTGAGGTTTTCCAATTAACGGTGGTCGGTCTGAGTTTGCTTTTTTTGTTGCCTCAGCTTGGGGCGCTATGGGCGATCGCTCTGAGCCTAGGGTGGTTGGCAGTGATGTGGCTGGGACATGGCTACGCTTTCTCTCGTCTTGGCATCGTGCTGCCATCAGCATCGGCTTTGTGCCTCGTGCTGTGCGCCTTTGTCGCTCACGCCAGCCATGGCTTTTTGGTGGAGGGGCAGCGCAGGCGGCACCTGACGCAATTGTTTGGTAACTATGTGTCACCGCAGTGGGTCAAGCGCATGGTGCGCTCAGAAGATAAGTACTCCATGAAAGCGAGCCACCAAGTGTTAACGATCATGTTTTGCGATATGCGTGGCTTTACGCAGTTGTCGCAAACCATGTCGCCACTGGCGCTGCAAGCTTTGCTCAACCACGTGTTTGACAAACTCTCTCTCATCATCCAAGAGCACGGTGGCACCATCGACAAGTACATGGGCGACTGCGTGATGGCCTTTTGGGGAGCCCCCGAGCCACAAGCCGATCATGCGACTCGTGCGGTGCGCTGTGCGCTCCAGATGCAAGCCGCCATCGATGCCATGAACATCGGCCGTCACGCCGATGAACCGAGCATTACGATGGGCATTGGCATCAACACCGGGCTGGTATGCGTGGGTGATATGGGTTCGAGCCTCAGGCGCAGTTACACCGTGATCGGTGAGGCGGTCAATGTTGCGTCGCGACTAGAAGGACTCTGTAAAACCTACAATTGCCCTATCATTGTGAGCGCTGCAACCGTGCAGGCCACAACGTTTCGCAGCTGGCACGCACTGGGACTTGCCTCCATTGCGGGCAGCGACCAACCTGTTTCTATCTTTACCCTATCAGCGCAAGCGGTTATCACATGAAAAAACCAACCCCGTATTCACCTATCCCCCAAATTGGCATGACGCTGTTGCAAATGCTGGGCACTATCGCCGTAGCAGGTCTTGTGGGTGCATGGCTGTTCCCGATGTTGCTTGAATGGTTGCGCAAGTCGGCTTGAAGCCGCGTGACGTTTTTCCATTACTAACCGCCTCGCTCGGTGCCGCTGTTTGGCTGTGCCCGTTTTGGCCATCTCCCACGCCATCGGTCACGCCGCTTCTATGGGGTGGCACGTGTCTTGGACTGTGGTTGCTGCTGGACACGCTGGTAGCGCGTCAGCGCGGCACGCATCACTTATCCACCCAGCACCCATTCATCGATCCCCTCTTTGGGTTGCTGCTGCTCATGCTGTTGGCAGCCATCGTTTGGCGCAGTCAAGCGGCATCCGTCGCACTGGCATCCTCGCTATGCCTTGCTGGTATTGGTCTAGCGGCAACCTTGGCCCACAAGCCAGATGGAACAAGGGCTACCAGCTTGATCGCTTGTGGATGGCTACTCGCTGGAGTCGCCCATGCGAGCTGTGGCTTGGTTCAATATGTTGGCTGGTCAGCCGAGCCTGCGGGAGTCGCCTTTGGCTGGCTCAGGCAGCGCAATCAGCTCGCTACGCTGTGCATGATCGCGCTCTTGTCGCTGCTGTACCTGCGGCAGCGCTGGTTGCATCAGGCACAGCAGCGACAGGCCTTTGCGCATCCGTGGAGGCTCGACTTTTTGTGTGCTTGCGCAAGCTTGCCTTTGACGGCTGCGCTGGCGGCCACCACGTCCAGAGCCGGACTGCTAGAGCTGCTCGTGATCAGCGCCATCCTCCTGCCGCACAAGAGGCTGCGGCTCGCTACGCTGTGGGTGCTGCTTAGCTATACGGTGTGGGCGCTGGTGCTTCCTGCCATCATTCACACACCCGATACGATCTTTAGCCGCCTGAGCAACACCACCCAAGGCACTGTCCTTCAAGACGGTCGTCGCCTGCTGTGGTCACATGTGATCGCGCTGATCGAATCACACCCTTGGCTGGGCGTTGGTTGGCGCGAGTTGGGACTCGCACTGTATTGGCACGACTTTGGACCAGCCGCGCGCTTTGCCGAACAAGCCGACAACGCCCACAATTTGCCCTTGCATTTGGCGGTGGAACTAGGGCTGCCGTTCACGCTGGTGTGGCTCTCGCTTCTGGCTTGGCTGGTGCTGCGTCACAAACCTTGGCACGTGCGTGCGCCCGAGCCCTTACTCGGCTGGGGCGTGCTCTTGGTCATCGGTCTGCATAGCCTGCTGGAATACCCCCTGTGGTACGCCCCTTTTCAGATTGCCGCAGGCCTATCCGCAGGCATGGCATGGTCGCAGGCCAAGTGGAGCAAGGCTTACAGACCGAGATGGCTTGTAAGCGCCGACTGGAGAGGTCTAGCGGGCATCGCCTTGATTGGTTTTTGCCTTTATGGTGCTTTTGACTACCACCGCATCCGGCAATTGTTTTTGACCCACGAGGAGCGATCAGCCAGCTACCGCGACGACCCTCTGGGTCATGCGAACAAAAGCTGGCTCTTTGCGCAGCAGGTTGACTTTGCTGTCTTCACCACCACGCCCGTCACGCCCAGCAACGCAGGCGAACTATGGCAACTCGGTCACAAGGTACTGCACTTTAGCCCCGAGCCGCTTGTGCTGCGCAAACTGATTGAGGCGGGGCAGTGGCTGGCACCGCAAAGCGCTCCAGTCGCTGCCCAGCTTATCCTGCTGCGCAAACAACTGCATAGCATCGAATCTAGCCACCCCTAAAATCAGCCCATGTCCACTTACATCCTCACCCTCTCATGCGCCGACCGCGCCGGCATCGTGCACGCCATCTCCGGTTTTTTATTTGAACAAGGTAGCAATATCGAAGAGGCGCAGCAATTCTCCGACTTGCAAACGAACCGCTTTTTTATGCGCATTCGTTTTAGCTGCGGCCGCATTGCGCACGATGACCTAGAAACGCTGCTCATGGCTTTTGCCGCCGATCACAAGATGAGCATCACGCTGCATGCAGCCCACCAAGCCATGCGCACCGTGCTGATGGTCAGCAAAGAGGGCCACTGCCTGAACGATTTACTCTTTCGCTGCAAGAGTGGCCTGCTGAACCTAGACGTGCGTGCCATCATCAGCAACCACCGCGAGTTTTACCAACTCGCCGCCAGCTACAACGTACCGTTTCACCACCTGCCCGTAACCAAGGACAACAAGGCCAGCGCCGAAGCCAAAATCTACGACATCATCCAAAGCGAGGGGGCGGAGCTGGTCGTGTTGGCACGCTACATGCAAATTTTGTCGGATGATTTGTGCGGCAAACTCAGTGGTCGCGCCATCAACATTCATCACAGCTTTCTGCCCAGCTTCAAAGGTGCCAAGCCTTATGCGCAGGCGCACGCCCGAGGTGTCAAGCTGATTGGTGCCACGGCGCACTACGTCACCGCCGAGTTGGACGAAGGCCCCATCATCGAGCAAGATGTCGCCCGCGTTGATCACAGTCGCACCATCGAAGACCTGACCGCACAAGGCCGCGATACCGAAAGCCAAGTCCTCGCCCGCGCCGTCAAGTGGCACAGCGAGCACCGCGTGCTGATGAACGGCTCGCGTACCGTGGTG
>CAZAIW010000142.1:0-5185 GCA_964485285.1 uncultured Burkholderiaceae bacterium
GGCAACCCCCAACTATGCGTTTATCAAACGCCAAAAAGACCTCGCTAAAAAAGCCAAAAAAGAAGAGAAAAAGCAGGCCAAATTGCGTGGCGAAGTGGTTAGTGATCAGGATGAGGACGAGACAACGCAAGTCGATCAGCTCAGCAGTGAGGCGGTTACTGCGCCGACAGAGCCTCCAGCTCCGCTGCACTAAGCCAGCGCCAAGCGCCAGCGGGTAGATCACTTGGCAGCTTGAAGGCTCCCATCTGCGAGCGATGCAGCCCTTCAACTCGGTTACCCACAGCCGCCAGCATTCGCTTGACTTGGTGGTATTTCCCCTCGGTGAGCGTGAGCTGCACGTGCGTTGTGATACCTAGCTCGCCCACGGCCTCGCAAGCGGCGGCTCGCACGGGTGTGGGGGAGTCATCTAGCACCACGCCGTCTAATAAACGTTGGATTTGCCGCTCATCCACAGGGTGCTTGGTGGTGATCTGGTAGACCTTGGGCGCGTGGTGCTTGGGTGAGCTGAGGCGGTGAATCAAAGCGCCGTCGTCGGTCAAGATCAGTAGCCCAGTGGTGTCTTGGTCTAAGCGCCCAATGGCTTGTACACCTTGAATGGCGGACTTTTGCGGCCGCTGGCGCAGTGGACTGGGCAGCAGGCTGTAGACGCTAGGCCACGCGGAGGGCGTGTGCGAGCACTCAAAGCCCGCTGGCTTATGCAGCACGATGTACGCTTGCTTGGCATACGGCCACACCCGATCGGGCAAACCAGGGATGCCTGTCACGCGAAATTGCAACCCGTTTGGATCGATTTCTAGGTCTGAATTTGTCACTTTTTCAAACGGTGCATCGTCCGCAAGCCCCTCTGGTATTGGTTTTGCGGGCATGATGCTCACCAGCCCTTTCTGGATAAGGCCTGCACAGACGCGGCGTGTACCAAATCCTTGGGAGAAAAGAATGTCTTGTAGCTGCATGGCTATGATTCTAGGCATGACACAACACGCCTACCTTTCCCACCGTGGCGTTTGTCAAACGCCTTTTGGTCACTACAGGTTTGGGTCGGACACGAATCAGCCTTGCGCATGATGGCTAAGCAAGGTAGCGCTGGCGCGATAGCCGCTATGCCAACGCTGGCACAATCTGAGCATCTATTGAAGGAGTCAACATGATATTGAATCGATTATTTTGGGCGCGTGGTTTGGCATTAGGTCTTGCTTCGGTTTTGACGTTGGCGAGTGCGCAAACGGTGTTGCGTGTCTCTACGCCCGCTGTGCCAGACGACTGGCACGCCAAGATGTGGACGGTGATGAAGGAAGAGTTGGACAAAACGGCACCCAAGCAGTTCGATATGCAAATCAATCTTAATGCCTCGCTGTTTAAACAAGGTGCAGAGTCCGCAGCAATGGCTCGTGGCAACCTTGAGTTGGCATCCATTTCAGCGCAAGACATTGCCAAAATCGTGCCGGAATTTTCAATTTTTACGGCAGGCTACATCATCCGTGACCCCGATCATTTAAACAAAGTCCATATAGGCCCGATTGGCGCAGAGATGGCCAAGTTGGTGAGCGACAAGATGGATGTCACCATTCTGACACCGCTCTATTTGGGGACTAGGCAAGTCAACTTGCGTGACGCTAGAAACGTCAAAACACCGGCTGACTTGAAGGGTGTGAAGCTGCGCATGCCAGGCTCCAAAGAGTGGTTATTCTTGGGTGAGGCGCTGGGCGCAACCCCCACGCCACTGGCGTTTGGCGAGGTTTATTTGGCGTTGAAGACAGGCACGATTGATGGACAAGATAATCCGCTACCAACGGTCAAATCAGCCAAGTTCTATGAAGTCACCAAACAAATTGTGCTGACCAGCCATTTGGTGGACGGCATTTTTATTGCGATCTCTAACAAGACTTGGAACGCCCTATCGGCCGATCAAAAAGCCAAAATGAAAGCCGCAGCCGTGAGCGCGGCCAAATACAACGACGTTAACCGCATACGCGAAGAGCGGATGCTTGAAGCCTATATGCGTAGCCAAGGCTTGCAGGTGAGCACGCCCGATGTTGCCGCTTTCCGCAAAACGGTGCAGCAAGCCTATGCCCATTCCGAGTACGCCAAAATTTGGCCCAAAGGACTGCTTGAACGCATCAATGCGGTGAAGTAAGCCGGATGAGGCATGCATTCCAATGGGGGCGCGTGACGGCCAACGCCGTGGCTGCTGCGCTCTTTGCGGCGCTGTTCTTGGTTTTCATTGTCCAAGTTGTGGCGAGATTTGTGTTTGACCAACCCTTGGCTTGGACGGATGAGCTTGCCGTGGTGCTGTATATCTGGATGGTGCTGTGGTGCGCAGCATTTGTCGTGCGTGCGAGAGAGCACGTGATGTTTGATCTGGTCTACAACATCGCATCTGCTCGGGTACAGCGCTGGATGAGGCTTGTGGGCAGCATCACCCTTGCGGCCTTGATGGGATATGGCTTGGCGGGGAACTGGGATTACATCTGGTTTATGCGCCGCGAAAAAACGCCTGTGCTTGGGCTTTCGTTTTTTTGGGTTTTTATGCCCTTTTTATTTTTACTGGTCAGCTTGATCGTTAGAAATATCTACTTGGTTGGTAGGGAGCTGCTGGGCCTGGGGCAGCATGAAGCTGCGACTCATGAAGGGGAGCGGTGATGAGTCACGCCTTGATACTGATGTTTGCTATTTTGGCTATCGGAATGATGATTCGCGTGCCGATTGCTTTTTCTATGCTGGCCGGAGGCATGGCGTATTTGATTTTCACAGGGCAAGACCTTGGTTTGGCCAGCGAGCAAATCTTAAACGGACTCTATAACGGATACGTGCTACTTGCTGTGCCGCTATTTATTTTTGCGGCCAACGTCATGAATGCTGGCACGATTAGCGAACGCTTATTTGACTTTGCCAAAGTTGCCGTCGGCCGGATGCGCGGTGGCCTTGCTCAAGTGGATATTTTGGTGAGTGTGATTTTTTCAGGTATGAGTGGCAGCGCCATTGCCGACGCGGCTGGGCCGGGTCTTGTGACGATTAAAGAGATGCTTAAAAAGCCCGAGTACACGCCAGGTTTTGCCGGTGCCGTGGTGGTGGCTTCGGCCACCATTGGTCCCATCATTCCGCCCTCCATCCCCATGGTGATTTACGCGCTGGTGTCAGGCAGCTCGGTCGGTGCACTGTTTTTGGGTGGTGTGATTCCCGGGTTACTCATGGCCGTTTTCTTGATGCTGGGCGTGCACTGGGTGGCGGTACGCCGCAATATGCCACGCGACTATTCGGTCAAATGGGTGAGTGTGCCGCGCATCGTGCTACGCGGACTGCTGCCGCTATCGTTGCCCGTCGTGCTGCTCACTGGAATTTACACAGGTGCATTTACGCCCACCGAGGCGGCTGCCGTTGCAGCCTTGCACGCGCTGATTTTGGCGGGGGTGGTCTACCGCGCCTTCGATTGGAAGGGGCTTTTTGCCGTGACGCTTGAGTCTGCACGCGCCAGCACGGTGGTGACGCTGATCATTGCGTCAGCTTACTTAATGAACTACGTGTTCACGGCAGAGGGCGTTCCCCAGCACATGGCGGCATGGGTAGGGGGAATGGGGCTGACGCAAATTCAATTTTTGCTGCTTGTCAATGTGCTGATGCTGGTGCTGGGTTGCTTTTTAGATGTATCGGTCATCTTGCTGGTTTTTGTTCCCATGCTGATTCCTGCGGCCAAACTACTGGGCGTCGATCTGGTGCATTTTGGTGTCGTCGTCGTTGTCAACATGATGATTGGGCTGGTTCATCCGCCCTTTGGCATGTTGCTTTTTGTGACCAATGCGCTCACAGGCATCCCGCTCAAAGACATGATCCGCGAGGGCTGGCTGTTTGTTGGCATTTTGATTGCAGCCCTGATGCTGTTTACTTTTGTGCCGCAAATTGTGCTGTGGCTGCCGCAGTCGATGGGGTACAAAACCATGTGATCGGTTTAGTGACTGAGTGAGTGGATGTAATTTTTCCACGAAATGGCTGGGATGTGGGGTAGCAAAGCCGTGGTGTGTAACTCGTCTAGTTTGGGGCGATGAATCAAAACGGCATCCAGCTTGTAGCGCTTCATGCTCGCATCCGTACTCCATGCCTTCATCAAACTTTGCATGGGTTTAGCCATACTGGGCAGTGGTGTTTTAGTGGCTTTGACTTCAACTAATTGAAAAGCACCATTCTTTTTGGGGATGATGAAATCGACTTCTAGACCTTGCTGGTCGCGGAAAAAATACACTTCGCGTCGCTGACCGCTATTGAGTTGCGCTTTGACGATTTCGGCAGCGACCAATCCTTCAAAGATTGCACCTAGGAAAGGTGATTTTTCTAGCTCTGCGGCGTTATCAATGCCAAGCAGGTGACAAGCTAGACCCGAGTCGGCGATATAGAGTTTTGGCGATTTAATGATACGTTTGCCAAGGTTGTTGAAATAGGGTTGCACGAACAAAACAATGCCTGTTGCCTCCAAAATATCCAGCCACAGACCAACACCGGGAGCACTCATTCCAAGCGCTGCTGCTAATTCTGTTTTGTTGACCACTTGCCCGTGCCGACTAGCCACCAACCCCATAAAGCGGCGGAACTTAGCGACATCTTGCACGGCACTGATGGATCGAACGTCTTTTTCTAAGTAGCTTTGGATGTAAGAGGAGAACCACAGTTTGGCAGCTTTAGGGCGTGCCAAGACCTCGGGGTAACCGCCTGATAGCATGTTGACTTTAGGTGATTCGCTATGCGAGAGAGGCATCAGTTGCAAAATGGCGGCGCGTCCAGCCATCGACTCCGTCACATTTTGCATCAGTGCCGACTCTTGTGATCCCGTTAGGAACCACTGTCCCGTTTTCCGTGGATGTTTATCAATGCGACTGCGCAAGTAATTGAAAACCTCGGGTACATGCTGAATTTCATCAAAAATAGCGGGCGCTTTTATGGCATCTAAAAATCCCTGTGGGTCACGACTAAACCGATCAATGACATCAGGGTCTTCAAACAAAAAATATTGCGCAGTCGGAAATAATTTTTTAAGAAGCCAAGTCTTTCCTGAGCGACGAGGTCCCGTTAAGACAACGGCTGGAAACGATGATGCAGCAAGCTTTACCTGTTTTGTGATGGTGCGATCAACATTTCTCATAATTTGAGTATTCTAAACTGATAGTTTCAATTACTCAAAAATTTTTATTTTCAAAAA
>CAZAIW010000142.1:5195-5866 GCA_964485285.1 uncultured Burkholderiaceae bacterium
CTTCAATCCCAATAGTCGCATCGCATTCTTTTTCAAAATCCTAGGCATGACTTCGGGTTTGAAGCCGGCTTCTTCAAAGTCTTTCATCCAGCGATCGGGCGTAATGAGTGGGTAGTCTGAACCAAATAGCACACGGTCTTTGAGCAGTGTGTTGGCGTAGTGAACGAGTTGTTTGGGAAAGTATTTAGGACTCCAACCCGACAAATCAATCCATACGTTGGGCTTGTGCGTCGCGACTGATAGTGCTTCGTCCTGCCACGGAAAACTCGGATGCGCCATCACGATCTGCATGTCACCGAAATTCACGGCGACATCATCGAGATGCATCGGATTTGAGTATTCAAGGCGCAGTTTGCCGCCGCAGTGCATGCCCGATCCGATACCGCTATGTCCGGTGTGAAAAATCGCGGGCATCTTGTTCGCGTCGATCACTTCATAAATCGGCCATGCCATCTTGTCGTTCGGGTGAAAGCCCTGCACGGTTGGGTGCAGCTTGAATCCCTTGATGTTCTCTTCCTTGATCAGCCGCTCGGCCTCGCGGGCGCCCATCTTGCCCTTGTGTGGGTCGATGCTGGCGAAGGCGATCATCATGTCGCTGTTCTCTTTGGCGGCAGCAGCGATCTCTTCGTTGGGAATGCGCTTGCGTCCCAAGTTGGCTTCGGCATCCACGG
>CAZAIW010000143.1:0-5758 GCA_964485285.1 uncultured Burkholderiaceae bacterium
ATCTTGAGGCATAATTAGCGTCTTCGCTTTTTTAGCAAAACAGGAAACGTGACCGAGAGGCCGAAGGTGCTCCCCTGCTAAGGGAGTATAGGGTGTTGAGCCCTATCGAGGGTTCGAATCCCTCCGTTTCCGCCAACGACTTTTAATGTCTTGCCACCTCATCCAATCGCTCAATCCTGAGCAAGTTCATGCCGTGACCCTTCCCAATGAGAGTGCTCTCATTTTGGCAGGAGCTGGCTCTGGCAAAACCAAAGTTTTGACGACGCGCATCGCGTGGCTTTTGCAAAACGGACACGCGCACCCCAGCAGTATTTTGGCCGTTACCTTTACCAACAAAGCGTCCAAAGAAATGGTGACTCGGCTATCAGCCATGCTGCCCATTAACGTACGTGGGATGTGGATAGGTACGTTTCATGGACTGTGCCATCGATTTTTGCGCACCCATTACAAACTTGCTGGCTTGCCGCAAACTTTTCAAATTTTAGATACGCAAGATCAACTCTCAGCCGTTAAGCGCTTGTGCAAACAATTTGGCGTTGACGATGAACAATTTCCACCGAAACAACTGTCGTGGTTTTTCTCTAGTTGCAAGGACGATGCCAAACGCCCCAAAGACATCGAAGCCAACGACTCGATGACTCGTAAAAAAGTCGAGCTCTATCAACTCTACGAAGAACAGTGCCAGCGCGAGGGTGTGGTCGATTTTGCAGAGTTGATGCTACGCTCCTACGAGTTGTTGCGTGACGACGAGGCGCTACGCACACATTACCAGCAGCGCTTTACGCACATTTTGGTTGATGAATTTCAAGACACCAATAAGCTGCAATACGCATGGCTCAAGATGTTTGCCAGCCAAGACAACAGCATGTTTGCCGTGGGCGACGACGATCAAAGCATCTACGCTTTTCGTGGTGCGCGCGTGGGCAACATGACTGATTTTGTGCGTGACTTTCATGTGCAGCATCGCATCAAGTTGGAACAAAATTACCGTAGTTACAGCAACATCCTTGATAGTGCCAACGAGCTAATCAGCCACAACCAAAGGCGTTTGGGAAAAAACTTGCGCACCGATCAAGGCGCTGGCGAGCCCGTTCGGGTGTACGAGGCAACCGGTGATCTTGCCGAAGCCAAATGGGTCGTGGATGAGGCTCAGCAGCTATACCGTGACGGGCAAAGCGGTGGTGAGCATGGCATACCGAGGCGCAGTGAGATAGCCGTTCTCTACCGTAGCAATGCGCAAAGCCGGGTCATCGAGACGGCTTTATTTAACGCAGGTGTTCCGTATCGCGTGTATGGTGGTTTGCGATTTTTTGAGCGTGCCGAGATCAAACACGCACTGGCCTATTTACGCTTGATGGAAAACCCACTTGACGACACCAGCTTCTTGCGTGTGGTCAACTTCCCGCCACGCGGTATTGGCGCTAGAAGCATTGAGCAATTGCAAGATGCGGCTCGTGCTGGCGGCGTGTCACTCTATTCCGCCGTCCAGCACATCACGGGCAAAGCGGGAAGCAACATAGGCGGATTTGTTGCCAAGCTCGATGTCCTGCGCGAACAAACAGCGCAGCTGAGTCTGAGCGAAACCATCCAAATGGTGCTGGAGCATAGTGGCCTGCTGGAGCACTACCTTCAAGAGCGAGAGGGTGCTGATCGAGTTGAGAACTTGGAGGAGTTGGTAAGTGCAGCTGAAAGTTTTGTCATGCAGGAAGGCTTTGGCAAAGACGCACCGACGCAGTCATCCGGCCTTGATGCTGAGGAAGTGATGTCACCCTTAGCCGCATTTTTATCGCACGCCTCACTTGAGGCGGGTGACAACATGGCTCAGGTTGGTCAAGACGCTGTTCAGCTGATGACGGTTCATGCCAGCAAGGGTCTAGAGTTTGACGCGGTGTTTATCACTGGTTTAGAGGAGGGACTCTTCCCGCACGAGAACGCGCAATCCGATTTTGATGGTCTTGAAGAAGAGCGTCGGCTCATGTACGTGGCCATGACGCGCGCGCGCAAGCGTCTGTACTTAAGCCATTCTCAAACCCGTTTATTGCACGGACAGACACGCTACGGCATCAAGAGTCGTTTTTTTGATGAACTACCCGAGGCTTGTTTGCGTTGGATCACGCCTAAAACAAGCCTCAAAATCGATCATTTTCAAAGTGCATCGTCCTACAGGCCAAGTGGGGGTTGGTCTTGGGGTAAGGATGGCTCGAAGAGTCCAGCCAGCAAGGCCTCAAGCCTAGCGCCCCCGCCATCCAATGTCCATGGTTTGCGCTCGGGCATGCAAGTTTTCCATGCCAAATTTGGCGAAGGCAAGGTGCTCAGTCTTGAAGGCGTGGGCGCGGATGCAAGAGCCCAAGTCAACTTCAATCGCCATGGCGTGAAATGGCTGGCGCTCTCAGTCGCCAAGTTGCAAATCATCTAACCGTAAGACTTGAGCAGCGATGCACCCTTGTGGTTTACGTGATCATTCCGTTTACATTCGAGTGCCTATGGACAGCTTACGGCGCAGGCGGCGTTGCTGACGAGTCGCTAGGGTGATCGGTAGACGCACGATGCTGAAAGCAGTCGATGAAAGTCGGGAAACTCGATGCCATAAAAACAATGCTCAGCAGTACCGTCACAGGCCAAAGGTATTGGACGATGGTTTGCATATCCCCTGCGGCAAATAAATTCATCAAGGCCACCATCACTTGCACGATGCTCACCCACACCAAAAAATAAACACCAAATGCACGCCAATTTTTATAGACGGCGTAGAAGCTAAAAAATAAGCTTTTTGACAGCGGCAGTTGTTTCCAATTCATAAGAGCCGGTGCAAACCAAAAAAGCGCTGAGACCGGCAACATGAGGATCGTGAACATCAACACAAAGGAACGATATTTTTCAGCTCCTTGTGTCGCGATGTCGCTGCTTGAACCGTTTAACATGTCGTTCATCATGAGACCGTTGTCAGCCAACGAGGCCAACATCGCCACCAAGGTCACCAAAAAGGCAAACCACACGCCCAACTGCAAGAGGGATTTGCCAGCTCGGCGCAGCGTCATCCATGCCATCAAAAAGGGAGGAGGGGTCATGGGCAAAATCAAGTTGGCTTTGAGCTTGGCACACTCGTTACCAATCGCCATCATGCCCAGCGTCATTGCGGGCGGAGTCAGCATCATCAGATAAAGCCCCAGCACAGGGATGTTTCGCAGCAGGAACGTGAACGCCATAAAGCTGAGAAAAAAACCAATGAACGCCATGGGTCGATAAAAAAACAGCAGAAAGCCGCTCTTAACCCAAAGATAACCCGTTCGGGCAGGAAGAATGTTGAGTTTCATGAAGCTTTCGACAATTAAAACGCCAGTCGCGCTTGCAGCACGCGCTCAAAATGGCTGGGGTCGTGCGGCGTTAGCAGCGAAGCATCACGGGGCAAATAAAAATCCCATAAACGTGAAGTCCAAAACCGAAGCGCCGCTGCGCGCAGCATGGCCGCTTGCAAGCCATGTTCCGCTTGGGTCAGAGGACGGATGCTTTGGTAGCCCTTTAAGAATGAGGCTTGCAGGGCAGGGTCTGGTTTGGCCGTCGCATGGTCGATGCACCAGTCGTTCAAACACACACACACATCAAACAGCCACGTGTCGGTGCCTGCAAAATAAAAATCAAAGAACCCGGTCAGCGTGTCAACCCCATCGATCTCGTCAAACATCACGTTGTCGCGGAACAAATCTGCGTGAATCGCGCCGCGAGGCAATGCAGCGTAGGCGCTACTGACCGCAACGTGGTTCTGATAGGCCAACTCTGACCGAATCAAGCGCGACTGCTCGGTGCTGAGGTGAGGCAATACAACAGGGATGGTTTCATTCCACCATGCTAAGCCACGCAAATTAGGCTGCTCCATCGCAAAGTCTTGTCCAGCAAGGTGCATCTTGGCCAACATGGTGCCGACTTGCTCGCAGCGTGATGCGGTGACGGTGCCGTCGTTGCGCCCCGCTAATTTGTTCACCACACAAGCCGGTTTGCCGCATAACTCGTGCAAGATGGTGCCTTGTGCGTCTGGTATGGGACTGGGTACCACAATGCCCGCGCTGGCGAGATGGCGCATCAGGTTCAAATAAAACGGTAGTTGTTCCCGCGTGAGCCGCTCAAACAGTGTGAGCACATAACTGTTTTGAACTCCCTTTATGTCGGTATTGACAAAGTAATTCGTGTTCTCAATCCCGCCCTTGCAAGGCATGATGCTGGTGAGCGTACCAAGACCCAAATCTGCGAGAAATGGCGCGGCTTGTTCAAAGTTAACGGTGGTGTAGACGGCCATAAGAAAATCGACGTGAAGCCGACGATTTTAAAGGCTTTCCCGGGCGCGACTAAACCACTCGGATTTTGAGCTCACCCACACCCGAAACGCTGCCAACCAGCAGGTCTGTGCGTACCACAGCTGCAACACCTTCAGGTGTGCCTGTATAGATCAAGTCACCGGGCTGAAGCTCCCAAGCTGCGGATAGGTGCTCAATAATTTCGGCCATATTCCAGATCAGCAGATTCAAATGGCTGCTTTGCTTGAGCTTGCCATTGACCGTGAGCTGGATAGCTGCGTTTGCCACATCCCCTGCGCGATCAGCTGGAACGATGTGCGAAATAGGGGCTGACTGATCAAATCCTTTGCCGATGCACCAAGGGCGACCTAGTTTTTTTTGTTCACCTTGCAGGTCGCGGCGGGTCATGTCCAGACCAACGGCATAGCCGTAGATGTAGGACATGGCATCTTTGGCGGCAATGTTTTTACCAGCCTTGCCGATACAAGCGACAAGCTCGATCTCGTGGTGCAAATCTTGCGTGAGCGATGGGTAGTGCATCTGTCCCGTTTCACCCGGAGCAACGATGACGAGCGCATCGGCGGGCTTCATAAAAAAGAAGGGCGGTTCACGTCCGGTAAAGCCCATCTCTTGTGCATGCGCCACGTAATTGCGTCCCACACAATAAATCCGCGTAACTGGGAAGGATTGATCAGTTCCTTGAACAGGAATAGCAATGGTTTTGGCGGGGTGCGTGTAGTTCATGACGTGATGGGTAGGGTTGCAGGGTTAAGGCTTCGTTAATTGATGGAAGCTGGCTTTGAATTTTTTCAGCTTAGGCCCAATGACAAAAGAGCAATAACCCTGATGGGGATGTTTGGCAAAGTAATTTTGATGTGAGTCTTCGGCGCGGGTGTAACTGTCCAGCAGGGCCACTTCGGTAACGATGGGGGCATCAAACCGCTGATCCACCGTCAATTGCGCAATAAAAGCTTGGACTGCGCTTTTTTGATCTTCGCTCGTGGCATAAATACCGCTACGGTACTGCGTTCCGGTATCGTTGCCTTGCCGATTGAGCGTGGTTGGATCATGTATAGAAAAAAAGATATTCAGTACCTGATCAAGCGTGATCTGATCGCAATGAAACGTCACCTTCACCACTTCGCAGTGTCCCGTCAGGCCTGTGCAGAC
Source organism: uncultured Burkholderiaceae bacterium (assembly GCA_964485285.1). Taxonomy (GTDB): domain Bacteria; phylum Pseudomonadota; class Gammaproteobacteria; order Burkholderiales; family Burkholderiaceae_C; genus JASGCK01. The sequence continues at coordinate 5,460 of CAZAIW010000143.1, forward strand.
CTGCTCGTAGGTCGGGGCAGGCGTGTGTCCATTGGCGTAACCCGACTCGACAGCGCCAATGCCTTTGACCCGTAAAAAAACAGCCTCGGTACACCAAAAACAGCCTCCGCCCAACACAATGGTTTCTACGTTTTTTGTCATCTTCAATGTCCTATCGAAAAATCGTTTTGACCTGTGCGATCAACCCCTTTGAGTAGCCACAGCGGGCGCTGGGCAAAATTAACCGCAACGCCGGATTTTCCATCAACGGGTTTAAGCGTTCGATCAAACAGCGAGGTGCCCGGCATGTACCGCAAAGC
>CAZAIW010000144.1:0-5753 GCA_964485285.1 uncultured Burkholderiaceae bacterium
GTTCTCGCGCCTGTCGCAGGCCGAGCAGGACCGCATTTTTGAAGGCCACACCGGCCGGCGCATCGTGCTGGCCACCAATGTGGCCGAGACTTCGCTCACGGTGCCGGGCATCCGCTATGTGATTGACGCGGGTACGGCGCGGGTGAAGCGTTACAGCTACCGCAACAAGGTTGAGCAGTTGCTGGTTGAGCCCATCAGTCAAGCGGCGGCTAACCAACGCGCCGGACGCTGCGGACGTGTCGCCAACGGAATTTGCATTCGTCTGTACGCCGAGCAAGATTTTGCGGGACGTGCGCCGTTTACCGATCCCGAAATTTTGCGCTCATCGCTGGCTGGCGTGATTCTGCGCATGAAGGCGCTGCACTTAGGCGCGGTCGAGGACTTTCCGTTTATCGATCCGCCCAGCGGACGCGCCATTGCCGACGGCTATCAACTGCTGCATGAACTAGGCGCGGTGGATGAAGCCAACAGTCTCACACCGCTGGGCATGCAGCTGGCCAAGCTTCCGCTCGATCCGCGTTTGGGTCGGATGCTGCTAGAGGCTCATACACGCGGGGCTTTGGACGAGGTGCTGGTCATTGCCAGCGCGATCAGTGTGCAAGATGTACGTGATCGCCCCTTGGACAAACAGACCCAAGCCGATCAAGCACACGCACCATTTGACGATGAGAAAAGCGAGTTTGTCGGCTACCTCAAGCTGTGGAAATGGCTGGAGCAGCCCAGCGCGAACAAGGAAAGCCGACGTCAATTTGAGCAAAGACTGAAAAGCCATTTCATCTCGGCAAGGCGTGTGCGCGAGTGGCGGGATATTTACGCGCAATTGCAAACTGCGGTGAAGGAGCATTTGAGCGCTCGGGTTGCAAACTCCCAGTTACAACCGGCTAGTTTTGAAGCGCTGCACATCAGCATCATGGCGGGTCTTTTGGGCAACATCGGCTGCAAATCCGAGACCGATGATTGGTATCTTGGTGCACGCGGCATCAAGTTTTATCCACATCCGGGGCGCAACCTCTCCAAAAAGCCGGGGCGCTGGATCATGTGCGCCGAGCTGGTCGAGACCACCCGTTTATTTGGCCGCGGCATCGCCAACATCGATCCGCAATGGATTGAAAAAGTCGCGGGGCATTTGCTTAAAAAACAATTGCTGGAGCCGCACTGGGAAAAGAAAGCCGGTGCCGTGATGGCGCTGGAACGCGCCACGCTTTATGGCTTGGTGGTGTATCACAACAGGCGCGTTGATTTTGCGAAGGTCGATCCTGCGGGTGCGCGTGAGCTGTTTATCCGCGAGGCTTTGGTGGCTGGGCATTGGGACACGCCGCTGCCGTTTTTGCAGGCCAATCTCAAGCTGATTGCCAAGGTGGAAGAGCTGGAGCACCAATCGCGCCGGCAAGATGTGCTGGTGGATGACGAGCTGATCTTTGCCTTTTACGATCAGCACATTCCCACCGATGTCTGTAGCGGACACGCGCTTGAAAAGTGGTTCAAGCAAGCCGTTAAAACTCAGCCCAAGCTGCTGCTCTTGTCGCGCGAAGAGTTGATGCGCCACGAGGCGGCGGGCATTACCACCGACCAGTTTCCCAAAATCATCCGGCTGGGCGGCGTGGACTGCAAGGCCACGTATTTGCACGACCCAGGTCATGCCAGCGATGGCATTACGGTTGAAGTTCCCATCTTTGCCCTCAACCAAATCAACGCGGATCGATGCGAGTGGCTGGTGCCGGGCATGCTGAAAGACAAAATTTGGGCGCTACTAAAAAGTTTGCCCCAGCGCCCGCGCTCGCGCTTTGTGCCGCTGCCCGCCAGCAGCGAGCGCTTATCGGCTCTGCTGTGCGAACCCACCGTCTGGGCACAAGGCAGTCTGACCGAAGCGCTACTCAAACGCATTCGCAGCGAGACCAGTTTGGATGTCAAGCTGGGCGACTTCAAGCAAGAGATGCTGTTGGCGCATCACTTCATGAACTTTCGCATCGTCGATGAGCATGGCCGGCAACTCGCTAGCGGACGCCAGCTGGGCACACTCAAAGCCGAGCTAGGCAGCCAAGCACGCGGGGCTTTTCAGGCCTTGGCGGGGTTGAAGCTAGCGAGCGGAAATGAGGCGACCCGTGGCGAAGCAACCCAAGGCGCTGAATGGGGGGCTGACCCTCATTCAAAGCCAGCCAAGCCACTCGAGACCAGCATCGCAAAGACGAAATTAGGGTCTGCCCCCCATTTAGCGGGGCGAGCCAGCGGCGATCTCAGCAGCAAACGCCACACCACCTGGTCTTTCGGCGAGCTGCCTGAGCTGATGGAAATTCAAAACGGCAAGCAAAGTTTGATTGGTTTTCCGGCGCTGATCGATGCCGGGGATGCCGTGACGATTGAGGTGTTTGATGAACCTAGCATCGCGCAGGCCAAGCACCGCGTGGGTTTGCGGCGATTGTTCGCGCTGCAAATGAAAGACGCGATCAAGTATCTTGAAAAAAATCTACCCGAGCTGCAAAAAATGTCGGTGCTCTATATGCCACTGGGGACGGCTGAAGAGCTGCGCGGGCAGATCATCCATCTTGCGCTGGATCGCGCGTTTCTGACCGACCCACTGCCCACCGATGCAGCCGCGTTTGGCAAGCGCATCGACGAGGGGCGCAGTCGCCTCACCTTGATTGCGGGCGAGGTCGCGCGCCTTGTCGCCAGCGTGCTGCTGGAGTACACCGCAGCCCTGCGCAAAATCAAAGACAACAAAGCGGCCTCTGATGCGGTGGCCGACATCCAACAGCAACTGCAAAGGCTGATGCCTAAAAGCTTTGCGCTGCAAACACCTTACACCCAATTGCAGCATGTGCCGCGTTACCTCAAAGCCATCGTCATGCGACTGGATAAGTGGCGCACCGATCCTGCACGCGATGCAAGCAAATTGGCGGAGCTGCGTCCACTGGAGCAGCGCTATGCGCGCCGGCTCATCGAGCAAAAAGGCGTGCAAGACGCGCGGCTAGAGGAATACCGCTGGCTCCTCGAGGAGCTGCGCGTGAGCTTTTTTGCGCAAGAGCTACGCACCCCCCAGCCCGTGAGCGTTAAACGCCTCGATAAGGCTTGGACTATACTGTGCGCCTAGCTGGCAAGCCGCATGGTGCAAGGCTTGCAGGCCTTTTTACGAGTGAAACATGAGTTCCAAATTAAAAATTGCGGGATGGATTTCGATTGGTGCGCTTGCTGGCGCACTCATTAGCACGCAGTTACAAGCCATCGCACGCGGTTCGCTTGCGCCCTTGCCGCTGGACGAGATGCAGCAATTTGCGGCGGCTTTTAGCATGATTAAAACGGACTATGTCGAGCCCACCGACGAGAAGAAACTCATCACGGATGCCATCGCAGGCATGATCGCCGGGCTTGATCCGCACTCGCAATACTTTGACCGCAAGGGTTTTAAAGAATTCTCCGAAGGCACCAGCGGAAAATTTGTTGGCGTTGGCATTGAGATCAGTACCGAAGACGGTTACGTCAAAGTCGTGACACCGATCGAAGACACACCCGCCTTCCGCGCGGGCATTAAAGCGGGCGATCTGATCGTCAAAGTGGACGATTGGAATACCAAGGGCAACCCCATGAACGAGGCCGTTAAGCGGATGCGCGGCGAGCCCCGAACCCGCGTGGTGCTGACGATTTACCGCAAATCAGAGGACAAGACTTTCCCGGTGACCATCATCCGCGATGAGATCAAAACCAAATCGGTGAAATCGAAAATGGTCGATACCGATTACGGCTGGATTCGCATCTCGCAATTCCAAGAGCAAACGGTGGATGATTTTGTGAAACACACCTCGGCACTGCTCAAACAAAATCCAAAACTCAAAGGGCTCGTACTAGATTTGCGCAATGACCCAGGCGGCCTGTTGGACGGCGCAGTCGCTATCTCCAGCGCCTTTTTGCCGCCCAATGTGGATGTGGTCTCGACCCGGGGACAGCTCAAAGAAACGCAGTATGTGTACAAAGCTTCGCCCGACTTTTACCGCGCATCAGCCCCGACGGATCCACTGAAAAATTTACCGGCAGCAATCAAAAAAATACCACTGGTGGTGCTCGTCAACGAAGGATCAGCATCGGCTAGCGAGATTGTCTCTGGTGCCCTGCAAGACCACAAACGCGCACTGATCATGGGCAGCCAAACCTTTGGTAAGGGCTCGGTGCAAAACGTTCGTTCGCTGGGTGAAAACGGTGCCATGAAGCTCACCATTGCCCGTTACTTCACACCCAAGGGACGTTCTATTCAGTCCATTGGCATCGTGCCGGACTTGCTGGTTGACGATACCGAAGGCGGTAGTCCTTTTGCGGTGCTGCGCTCGCGCGAAGCGGACTACGACAAACATCTGCGCAACCCGCAAGGCGAAGAATCGCCTGAAGCCAGAGCGGCAAAAACCAAAGCACTTGAAGCCGCCAAAGAAGAAGCGCGCAAGCGTTTAGAGGAAGAGGCTAAAAAACCACCCGAGCAGCGCTTGATCCCCGAGTTTGGCTCTGAGCGCGACTTCCAACTGCGCCAAGCACTCAATCAATTGCAAGGCAAACCGGTGCTGACCAGCAAGCTGCAAACGCCGCGCAAAGAAGAGAAAAAAGACAATTGACCGACGAGCAACTACTGCGCTACTCGCGCCACATTTTGCTGGACGAGATCGGCATTGAAGGACAAGAGCGCATCTGCAAGGGACATGCGCTCATCGTGGGAGCTGGCGGCTTGGGTTCGCCAGCCGCACTCTACCTTGCAGCAGCGGGCGTGGGCACCATCACACTGGTCGATCACGACACGGTTGATCTGACCAACTTGCAGCGTCAAATTGCCCACACCACCGCCCGCGTGGGCAGCGCAAAAGTTGACTCCGCTAAGTCTGCCATGCAGGCCATGAACCCACAAGTCCATATCCATGCGCTTTGCGAAAGAGCTACGCCTGCAAGCCTTGATGAACTTGCCCGAAAGGCCGATGTGGTACTCGACTGCACGGATAACTTCGTCACGCGCCACGCCATCAATGCGGCTTGCGTGGCGCACGGCACACCCCTTGTGAGCGGATCGGCCATTCGCTTAGACGGGCAGCTCAGCGTGTATCACCCCGCCAGCCGCGCCGATGCGCCTTGCTACGCCTGCGTGTTTCCGCCCGAAGAACCTGTTGAAGAGATCGCCTGTAGCACGCTGGGCGTACTGGGGCCATTGGTGGGCATGGTCGGCTCGATGCAGGCGCTAGAGGCGCTCAAAATGCTGGCTGGCGTTGCCTCCCAACTCACCAACCAGTTGCTGCTGATTGACGGCAAGCGCATGGCTTTTGAGAGCATACAAACTGCAAAAAATCCGCGCTGCCCAGTCTGTAGACACGCACAAATACGTTAGAATATGCCCCTGTTTCTGCGGCGCAAGCTGCAAGCGAACGTCACACGGTGATATAGCTCAGTTGGTTAGAGCGCAGCATTCATAATGCTGATGTCGGTGGTTCAAATCCACCTATCACCACCACCTTCCCCCATCCTCTTTTTGTTGCCTTCGTTTTATGTCAAACGTCAAGCCACCATTACCTGCGGGTGTGGATGTCCAACACATTAGTTTTTACAAATTTGTGGCTCTGCCCGATGCCGAAAAAACCACTCGGCTGGTGCGCGAGCTGGCGCAGCACCATGCCCTGCAAGGCTTAATTGATGTGGCCCGTGAAGGCATCAGTGCCGCCGTGTCTGGAGCGCCGCACCAGCTCGATGCATTTGAACAAGCCTTGACCACAAATGCCCCGTTTGACGGCTGT
>CAZAIW010000145.1:0-5648 GCA_964485285.1 uncultured Burkholderiaceae bacterium
GCTCTTAGAGGGTGATTTGTTCAAAGACTTCCCCACACTCAAGTTCCTCATTCCACATGGCGGCGGCGCAGCGCCTTACCACTGGGGACGTTTCCGTGGTCTTGCCGACATGATGAAAAAGCCCAAGCTGGACGATCATTTGTTGAACAACATTTACTTTGACACCTGTGTCTACCACCAGCCCGGTATCGATTTGCTGACCACGGTGATTCCGACCAAAAACATCTTGTTCGCCAGCGAGATGATTGGTGCGGTGCGCGGGATTGATCCGCAAACGGGTCACTACTTTGACGACACCAAACGCTATATCGAGAGCAGCACCATCTTGACGGATGAGGAGAAATACCAAGTCTACGAAGGCAATACCCGCCGCGTGTTCACGCGCTTAGATCAAGCGCTAAAAGCCAAAGGGCTGTAAGGGGCGTGTTACGGCGCTTTGGCCAAGCAGGCGGGCACTTTGTCTTTTTGGGGCAGCGCTCTCAACTGCTTCCACGCGGCTGGTTGGCAGCTTTTGGGTTTGTAGGCTGGCATGCACCAAGTTTGGTAGGAGCCTTGCGACTCGGTGGCGAGGCAGTGCTTGAAGCCCTTCACGCTCAAATAGGCGGGCGGCGTGAGGGCGGTGCTGCTTGCGGGAGTGGCGCTACTAGCCGCAAAGCCCGCGCTTGCGCATACAGCCAGCAGTACCGCTGCTAGCACGGTGATGGGTTGGATGTGGTGGACTTGCATAAAAACCCCTTTGTTGGTGCGTCGTAGGTGTGTTGTAGGTGCGTGGTTGGTGCATCGTTGCTGCATCTGCTGATTACCATCTGGGTTCATCATAGGCCTAAAACAGGAGCCGCAAGAGCTGAACATCATGATCCATACCGCACTTCCCATCATTCAAGCGCCTATGGCGGGCGTACAAGGCTCCGCGCTGACGGTCGCCGTTAGCAACGCAGGAGGACTGGGGTCTCTGCCCTGCGCTATGCTCAGCCCCGAGGCCATACGCGATGAGTTGCTGACCATCACCGCGCAAACCGACAAACCCTACAACGTTAATTTCTTTTGCCACACGCCGCCTGTCCCGCAGCCCTTGCAGGATAAGGCTTGGCAAGCTGCCTTGCAGCCGTACTATGACCAGTTTGGCTTGCAGGTGGATGCCCCGTCCAGCGCGAGTAGGATGCCCTTTAACGCCGAGCATGTGGCTTTGCTTGCGCACTTTAAGCCGCCGGTGGTGAGCTTTCATTTTGGGCTGCCCTCTGCGGATTTACTGGCTCCTGTTCGTGCGTGGGGCAGCAAGATCATCGCCAGCGCCACCACGGTTGCCGAGGCGCTATGGCTGGCCGATCAAGGCGTGGACGCGGTGATTGCTCAAGGGCTAGAGGCGGGTGGACATCGCGGTGTGTTTCTGACGGACGATCCTGTGGGCGCAGTGCCCACGCAACTAGGCACATTGGCGCTGGTGCCGCAGGTGGTGCAGGCGCTGAGTCAGCGCAGCACAGGCAGCATCCCGGTGATTGCTGCTGGTGGCATTGCCGACGCAAGGGGCGTGCAAGCTGCGCTGACGCTGGGCGCATCGGCGGTACAAGTCGGAACGGCCTACCTGCTTTGCCCGGAAGCCTTGACCAGCAAGGTTCACAGGGCGGCCTTGCTTGGAAGGCTTGCTGGTATTGACCCGCAGGCCACCGCGCTGACCAATTTGTTCACTGGACGACCTGCTCGGGGCATCGTCAACCGCGTGATGCGCGAGCTGGGGGCCATCAACCGCGTCGCGCCGCAGTTTCCGCTGGCAACGGCTGCCATAGCGCCGCTACGCGCTCACGCCGAAGCGCAAGGCTTGGGCGACTTCTCCCCACTGTGGGCGGGACAAAATACTTCGGGCTGCAAGTCTATTGGGGCGGTTGATTTAACACGTGAACTAGCAAAAGGCGTTTAGCGATCCATTTAAGTAGCATGAAAAAGGAAAGTCGCACTTTCGATTTTCAAGGTGATTGTGATGCGATGTCAGGCATCATGACCGTGCAAAAGCTGAACATGTCTCCCCTTCGGAGACAACACTTTCTATTCTGAGAAAATAGCCGGTTTCGCTCCATGCTGAGCGCCCCCTGACTTCATTTACTTGAGAGAGCACACCGTGTCGCAATACGTATTCACCATGAACCGCCTAGGCAAAATTGTTCCGCCTAAGCGCTACATCCTCAAAGACATTTCGCTGTCGTTCTTTCCAGGCGCCAAGATTGGCGTGCTGGGCACCAACGGGTCGGGTAAATCCACGCTGCTCAAAATCATGGCGGGCGTGGACAAAGAGTTTGAAGGCGAGGCCATCCCCATGCCCGGACTCAAGATTGGCTATTTGCCGCAAGAGCCGCAGCTCAACCCCGAGCACACCGTGCGCGAGGCGGTTGAAGATGGTATGGGCGCTGTGGCAGCTGCCAAAAAACGACTCGAAGAGGTGTACGTTGAATACGGTCTTGAAGACGCGGACTTCGACAAGCTGGCCGCCGAACAAGCCGAGTTAGAAGCCATTATTGGCAATGACTCGGGCGATGGCGAGCACCAACTCGAAATTGCTGCCGATGCGCTGCGTCTACCGCCTTGGGATGCCAAGATCGGCTTGCTTTCGGGCGGTGAAAAGCGCCGCGTGGCACTGTGCCGCTTATTGCTCTCCAAGCCCGATATGCTGCTCCTAGACGAGCCCACCAACCACTTGGATGCAGAGTCGGTGGACTGGCTAGAGCAGTTCTTGCAGCGCTACTCTGGCACCGTGGTGGCCATTACCCATGACCGCTACTTTTTGGATAACGCCGCCGAGTGGATTTTGGAGTTGGATCGCGGCAGTGGCATTCCGTGGAAGGGCAACTACTCCAGCTGGCTAGACCAAAAAGGCAATCGCTTAGCGCAAGAGCAAAAAGGCGAAGAGGCGCGTGCCAAGGCGTTGAAAAAAGAATTGGACTGGGTACGCCAAAACGCCAAAGGCCGCCAAGCCAAAAGCAAGGCGCGTATCGCGCGGTTTGAAGAGCTGTCCGATTTTGAATACCAAAAACGCAACGAGACGCAGGAGATTTTCATCCCGGTGGCGGATCGATTAGGCAACGAGGTGATCGAATTTACCAACGTCAGCAAGTCGTTTGGCGATCGTGTGCTGATTGACAACCTCTCCTTCAAAGTCCCAGCCGGCGCGATTGTGGGCATGATTGGCCCCAATGGCGCGGGCAAGTCGACGCTGTTCAAAATGATCGCCGGCAAAGAGCAGCCCGATAGCGGCGAAGTCAAAATTGGCTCGACCGCCAAGCTGGCGTTTGTCGATCAATCACGCGACGATTTGGCCAGCACCAAAACCGTGTGGGAAGAAATTTCGGGTGGACTCGATATGCTGCAAATCGGCAAGTTCACCATCCCTAGCCGGGCGTATTGCGGACGCTTTAACTTCAACGGTGGCGATCAACAAAAACAAGTCGGGATGCTCTCCGGCGGTGAGCGCGGACGCTTGCACATGGCCAAAACGCTCATCGAGGGCGGCAACGTGTTGCTGCTGGACGAGCCATCGAACGACCTTGATGTAGAGACGCTACGCGCGCTAGAGGATGCGCTCTTAGAGTTTGCTGGCAGCGTGATGGTCATCAGCCATGACCGCTGGTTCCTAGACCGCATTGCGACGCACATCTTGGCCTGCGAGGGCGATAGCCAGTGGACGTTCTTTGATGGCAACTACCAAGAGTACGAAGCCGACAAGAAAAAACGTTTGGGTGAAGAGGGCGCACGCCCCAAGCGGGCGCGGTTTAAAGCATTGAAGGTTTAACAGGCAAGCAAAGGCACGTATGAAAAAACGATGGATGTACAGCTACGCAGGCGCACTTGCCTTGTCGCTAATGGGTGCTTTGACGGGTTGCACGGCGCAGCAGTTGGCGGCTTACGGCGAGCAAAGATGTCTCAATCTACCAAGCGCTACGGCGCAAAGCCGCGCGGATTGTTTTTCTGAAAACAGGCGCGTGTTCGATGAGTACGACAAAATCCAAAAGCGCGAACCGCTGCCGGTAAAAGGAGCTGTGCCCCAAGCCGATGACCCGCTGTGCTACGTCAATCCAAGTGCAGGGCAAAAGGCTTGCGCGACTGCTGAAATCAAGGGAAAGTAAATGTTAGACATCAACCAACTCCGTAGGGACTTACCCAGCGTTATCGCCGCGCTGCAAAGGCGCAAGAACCCACAAACATTTCTGGATGTTGAAACATTTACCGCACTCGAAGCTGAGCGCAAGACGATTCAGGTGCGTGCCGAAGAGCTGCAAGCCAAAAGAAATAGCGCCTCTAAGTCGATTGGGCAACTCAAAGGTGCGGCTGCCAAGGGTGATGCCGCCGCCGCTGCACAAGCCGAACAGATGATGGCGCAGGTGGCCTTACTCAAGACCGAGATGGAGCAAGCCGAAGAGCGTAGCAGCGCCGTACAAGCCCTCATTGCCGACTTGCTTTTAGCGGTTCCTAATTTGCCACACGAGTCCGTCCCTACCGGCAGTGACGAGCATGGAAATCAAGAATTGCGACGCTGGTCGCCCGCAGGCCAAGTGGGTGTTGACGTGCAGGCCGGGTATGGCCGCAGCCCAGCATCCATGAGCTTTGCAGCCAAGGATCATGTGGATTTAGGCGAACCGCTGGGCCTTGACTTTGAGATGGGCGTTAAGTTGTCGGGTGCTCGCTTCACGGTGATGAAGGGCCCCATCGCCAGACTGCACCGCGCACTGGCGCAGTTCATGCTAGACACCCAAACGGCGGAGCACGGCTACACCGAGTGCTACACGCCTTACGTGGTGAATGCCCAGACGCTGAGGGGAACGGGGCAACTCCCCAAGTTTGAAGGCGATTTGTTTGCCGCTAAAAAAGGCGGCCAGGACGCGGTGGGCGAAGAGGGGCTGTATTTGATCCCCACATCCGAAGTCACGCTGACGAACTTTGTGCGTGACACTGTGCTGGCCGAGTCGGAGCTGCCGATCAAGCTCACGGCGCATACACCTTGCTTTCGCTCCGAGGCGGGCAGCTACGGACGCGATACGCGCGGCATGATTCGTCAGCATCAGTTTGACAAAGTCGAGATGGTGCAAATGGTTCATCCCGACAAAAGCTACGCGGCGCTGGACGAGATGACGGGACACGCCGAAGCGATTTTGCAAAAACTGGGTTTGCCTTACCGCGTGATGCTGCTGTGCAGCGGCGATATGGGATTTGGCGCGACCAAAACCCACGATTTAGAAGTCTGGTTGCCCGCACAACAGGCGTACCGGGAGATTAGCTCGGTGAGCAATTGCGAAGCGTTCCAAGCGCGCCGCTTGCAGGCTCGGTTTAAAAATGCGCAAGGCAAAAACGAGCTGGTTCATACTTTGAACGGTTCGGGCTTGGCGGTGGGGCGCACGCTGGTGGCGGTGCTGGAGAACTACCAAAATGCGGATGGCTCGATCACGGTGCCCGAGGCGCTGCGTCCGTACATGGGCGGCTTGGCGGTTCTGCGTCAAGGTTGAGGGCGCTGATAGAATCAACGCTGCAATCAATTCGACATTGACAAAGCAAGACCCCTAGGAGAGGTGGCAGAGTGTTCGAATGTACATGACTCGAAATCAGGCGTAGTCTCAAGCCTACCGAGGGTTCGAATCCCTACCTCTCAGCCAGCTTTTTTCTACTTG
>CAZAIW010000146.1:0-5621 GCA_964485285.1 uncultured Burkholderiaceae bacterium
CCCACGCACGACAATCTGCTCATCCACGGCGACAACCTCGAAGCGCTCAAATCCCTGCTGCCGTTCTACCGGGGGCAGGTGAAATGCATCTTCATCGACCCGCCCTACAACACCAAAAGCGCGTTCGAGCACTACGACGACAACCTAGAACACGCCCAGTGGCTAAGCATGATGCTGCCGCGCTTGCAACTACTACGCCAATTGCTATCCGAAGACGGCTCGATCTGGGTCACGATAGACGACAACGAGGGGCACTACCTCAAAGTGCTGATGGATGAGGTGTTTGGGCGAGGGAATTTTGTAGCAAATGTGGTTTGGCAGAAAAAATTTGCACCTCAAAACGATGCCAAATTTATTGATCCCGATCACGACCAAGTTTTTGTTTTTGCTAAAATTCTTTCGGCAACAAAATTCAATTTATTGCCTCGTACAGAGGAAATGAATGCGCGATACAAAAACCCAGACAACGATCCTCGTGGCGTATGGACGGCTGGCGACTCATTGCGGAAAGAGTTTCGAGAATATGCTTTTTATGAAATTACTACGCCTAGCGGACGCAAAGTAACGCCACCACCTGGGAGTTCGTGGCGTTTTAACAAAGAAGAATTGCCAAAGTTGATTGCTGAAAATCGCTTGTGGTTTGGTGCAGATGGACTAGGTGTCCCTCGTATTAAACGATTTCTAACTGATGTTAAAGATGGAGTCATAGCTCAAACAATTTGGGCGCACTCCGATGTTGGCAACACTCAGGAAGCAAAAAAAGAAGTCATAGCTCTAAACCCTAAAGACATTTTCGACACCCCCAAACCCGAACGCCTCCTCCAACGTGTCCTCCACATCGCCACCAACGCTGGCGACCTTGTACTCGACAGCTTTTTAGGCTCAGGCACCACAGCCGCAGTAGCGCACAAGATGGGGCGGCGCTGGATTGGCATTGAAATGGGCGAGCACGCCCAAACGCACTGCCTGCCTCGCTTGCAGAAGGTTTTGGACGGCGAGCAGGGCGGGATTAGTAAGGCTGTTGGCTGGAGCGGCGGCGGTGGGTTTCGGTTTGCGCGGCTGGGTGAGACGGTGTTTACCGAGGGCGGGCTGATTAATCCTGCGGTACGTTTTGCCACGCTAGCGGCGTTTGTTTGGCAGCAGGAGACTGGCGCGGCTTATGACACCAATCCCGCAGCGCAAGACGGCGTGGCGGGTACGCCTTTGATTGGGGTGCATATAAGTGAGACGACTTCAACCGCTTACTACTTGCTCTTTAACGGCATCTTGGGTGACAAGCGCCCCGCCAGCGGCAATGTGCTCACAAGGGATGTACTGGCGGCGCTGTTGCAGTTGCACAAGACACATGCCCCGCAAGGCTCTTCCGCTGTGGTCTACGGCGAGGCCTGCCTTGTAGGCCAGGCACGGCTTGGCCTAGCGGGAGTGCGGTTCTCGCAAATTCCTTATGAGCTGCGGGTGCGGTGAAAATAGACCCCTATGACTGCTGTCGAACTTCAAAATTATTTGCAAGCAAACTATCCTGTGGAGAACGAAGCCCACGAGTGGAAGTGGTGGGGCAATTTACGACACCATATGGCAGGGCGAGAACGAGACGATATTGCCAGCTACGTATCGGCAATTTCCAATATGGAAGGTGGAACGCTGGTCATTGGTGCAGAAAATCAAACGCTTGCAATTAAAGGAATCCAAGACTGCGGTGGATACACACCTGAAAGTCTACCGCACCAGTTGGCCAAGAATTGCACTCACTTACCGACAGAAGGTTTGAAGGTTGAGGCGATAACCACCTCCGATACAAATCAAACCATTTGGCTAGTTCACATTCCTAAACACGCTCCGCGTCAGCCCGTCATTAGCCATAGCAAAGCTTGGCAGCGGGTGGGTGATAGTTTGGTTGCCATGACACCAGATCGTCACGCTGCCATTTTGTCGGAGCCACTGGTGGGCGAGGACTGGAGTGCGGCCTTCGTTGCTGGAGCGACTTTGGCTGATCTTGATCCAGAAGCTGTTGCAATAGCGCGTAAAAAATTTACAGAAAAAAACCAACGCGAGCGCTGGGCAAAAGATATAGCAGACTGGACCGACGAGCAGTTTTTAGATAAAGCAAAAATCACTATCCATGGGCAGGTGACACGAACAGCTTTGCTATTGCTAGGCAAATCAGAATGTGCGTATCTGCTATCGCCTCACCCTGCCGAGATCACTTGGAAAATTCCTTCTGAGCGCGTGGTCAAACACTTTTCAATTCCTTTCATATTGGCAACGACAGATGTCGCACAGCACATTCGTAACCCAAGCATCAAACTATTTCCCGCAACAGAGTTACTAGCGACAGAGCTACCTCGTTACGACAACACAATGTTGTTAGAGGCCTTACATAACTGTATTGCGCATCAAGATTACGCTAAGGCTGCCAGAGTTGTAGTTGAGGAGTACGCTGGCCGAATTCGGATGACTAATCAGGGTTCTTTTTTTGATGGTCAGCCAGAAGATTATTTTGAAGGTAACCGCACGCCTACGGTCTACAGAAACACTTGGTTATCAAAAGCCATGAGCGTTGTTGGCATGATCGATAAAGCTGGTTATGGCATCAGCGGCATGGTTCTAGGACAGCGCAAACGCTACCTTCCCTTGCCAGATTATGAAAATTCAACTAGTCGTGAAACTGTTTTCAATATTTATGGGCAAGTCATCGACGCAAACTACAGCCAACTACTGATGCAACATGGTGATTTGCCGCTTGAGCAGGTTATCTGGCTAGATCGAATTCAAAAGAAATTAAAAATTGATGATGAGCAGGCGGCTCGTTTGCGTAGTGCAAAACTCATAGAGGGTCGTAAGCCGAATTGGTTTGTTTCAGCGTCCATTGCTGCACTCACAGACAAGAGAAACGAATACGTCCTCAACAAAGGCTTTGACGATGACTACTATAAAAGGCTTGTTTTAGAACGCCTAAAAATGAAGTCGGCTTCTGGTCGAGAATTGCGCGACTTGATTTGGGACAAATTGCCCCAATCGCAAAGTAAAGCGACTAAAGAGGCGAAGGTTAAAAATTTACGCACGGCGCTTCGACTACGTGGATTAGATGGAAAACGCATTGAAATTGACCCTGCTGGGCCGCAGCGTGGGCCTGCCTCAATATGGAGAATAAAGTCAGATTGAGTTGTTTAACTTGTGTATGTTAAACAAGGATATGTAAGCTTAAAAAATAAATATCAAACTAAATCAATGCGTTAGAGTTGTTTAATCGCGATATCGAGAAAACTTTAAACAACTATCAAACAACTGTTCATGCCCTCCTTCTCCCTCAAAACCTACCAAACCCAAGCATTAGACGCGCTGAGTTTGTTCCTGCGCCAAGCACAAACGCTGGGTTTGGAGTCGGCGTGGGCTGCCGCCATGAAACGCGAAGGCATTGCTGGCGTACCTTACCGCAGTGACGATTTAGATGGCACGCCTTGCGTGTGCTTACGCATTCCAACAGGCGGCGGCAAAACCCTTCTGGCTTCGCACGCCATTACGAAAATTGCGGCTGAGTGGTCACAGCGTCCCTTCCCAGTGGCGCTGTGGCTGGTACCTAGCGAGACAATCCGCAGCCAAACCTTGTCGGCTTTGCAAACCCCTGGCCATGCTTACCGCGCCGCCTTGGAGTTGGCGTATGGCGACGCGCTAGAGATATGCGAGCTGGATGCACTGCATCAAATCCCCGCCAGCGACTTTGGACGCAAGGCAATAGTGGTCGTGGCGACGATTCAAAGCTTCCGCGTTGCCAATAAAGCAGGGCGGCGCGTCTACGCCAATAGCGAGACATGGGAAACACACTTCGCTGCGTTGAATTTGACCCCGCAACAGGCCGTGGCACATGGCCTCGCGTGCATTGCGCAAACCGACATTGATGCAGATAAGAGCGATGTTTTGACAAGCCAAAACCTAGGGCAAGTCAAACTATCGCTCGCAAATTGGCTGGCGTGGCAGCAGCCCATCGTCATCATTGATGAAGCGCACAACGCCAAGACACCGCTATCGCTTTCGATGCTTCAAGACATCCGCCCAAGCTGCGTACTGGACTTAACCGCCACGCCTGTTCCTAAAAAAACCAATGTGTTGTACAGCGTATCAGCACGCGAATTAGAGGCCGAGGACATGATCAAGTTGCCCATCATGCTGGCGGAGCATGAAACAGGTTGGCAAGATGCGGTGCGGGATGCGCTCCTTCGACGCACGCAATTGGAAGGCGAAGCAGCAACTGAGGCTGAATATGTGCGCCCTATCGTGCTTTTTCAAGCACAAGACAAAGGACAAGAGACAACAGCCGAAGTCCTCAAAGCCCATTTAATTACCACGCACAAAATCCCTGAACGTGAAATTGCTGTGGCAACTGGCAACCAGCGCGAGTTAGATGGCGTGAATTTGTTTGACCCGCAGTGCCCCGTGCGCTATGTGATTACAGTCGATGCGCTCAAGGAAGGATGGGATTGCTCGTTCGCCTATGTGCTGTGCAGTTTGCAAAATTTGCGGAGCAATCAAGCGGTGGAGCAGTTGCTAGGGCGCGTCCTGCGTATGCCTTATGCCAAGCGCCGCACCAGCCCTGCGCTCAATAAAGCGTATGCCCACGTCATTGCTAAAAACTTCTCAGAGGCGGCTAGCAGCTTGGTCGATCGCCTCACGCAGGGTATGGGCTTTGATGCGATGAGTGCGGCGGCGGTATTGCTGCCAGACGAAGGCGATTTGTTCAGTGTTACGCCCTTGCCTGTACCTAAAACGACCACGCTAGACATTGAACTGACTGGCATAAATCTGGCTACAGCCCAAGCCCAGCTTGCCACGCAGCCTGATGTGCTGGTGACACAAACGCCTGAAGGCGCTGTGCGACTGCAAACAACAGGTGTTGTGAGCGAAACCCTACGCGCGACGCTTATCGCGCTAGCACCTAAGTCTGAACAAGTACGGGTGAGCGCACTGATTGAGCAAAACAACGCACGCGAAATTGCACGACTTGCGCCGGCCAGCCGAGGTATTCCCTTTGCGCCCATCCCGCAGTTGTGCATTCGCTTTGATGGTCAAACTGAAATTGAATTGCTGGAGCGGGAGACGCTAGAAGATTTGCTCAGTTTTGATTTGCTCAAGCAAGACCCACGTCCCACTCTTGATGGATTCCATCTGATGCAAGAAAGCGATTTGTTTGAAATTTATGTGGAAGGCGACCGTGTCCGTTTCAAACAAGGCGATGCAACGCAGCTCTCGCTGGACGGCGTATCCACCCATGCAAGCGAAGACGATGTTGTGAGATTAATTGCTGATCAAATTAAACTAAAAACTCTCACGCAAACCCAAACGCAGGCTTATGTAGCAAGGGTTGTGTCGCATCTGGTGCGTGAGCGCAATTTCACACTAACAGGTTTAATTCGCGCTAAATTTCAGTTGAGTTTGGCGCTCATTCGCCGCATTGAGAGCCTGCAAAGAGCAGCTCAGGCTAAAGGGTTTCAAACGATGCTCTTTGGGACTGGACCCGACAAATCAACACTAGCCTATTCGCCAGCGCATAACTTTCAGTTTGAACGCGGCCACTATCCCGTGCGTCAACCGTACAGTGGCAAGTATCAATTTACAAAACACTATTT
>CAZAIW010000147.1:0-5589 GCA_964485285.1 uncultured Burkholderiaceae bacterium
CGCGGGTGTGGACCCCAACCGAGGCGCTGGTATGGGCGCAGGTGCGCAAGGATTTGGGGGCTTTGCGGATGCTTTTGGCGACATATTTGGCGATGTTTTTGGTCAACGCCGAGGCGGCGGTGGCGGGCAGCAGGTTTACCGTGGCAATGATCTGAGCTACGCCATGGAAATCACCTTGGAAGAGGCCGCCAACGGTAAAGACGCGCAAATTCGCATTCCCAGCTGGGATGAGTGCTCTACTTGTCACGGCTCGGGTGCCAAGCCCGGCACCAAGCCGATACAGTGCACAACTTGCCATGGGCAAGGTCAAGTGCAGATGCGCCAAGGCTTTTTTAGCGTGCAGCAAACATGCCCACAGTGCCGTGGTACCGGCAAAATTATTCCCGACCCTTGTGTTGCTTGCCATGGCGTTGGCAAGATCAAGAACACCAAAACCCTTGAAGTTAAAGTGCCAGCAGGCATTGACGACGGTATGCGGATTCGTTCAACGGGCAATGGTGAACCCGGTACCAACGGCGGGCCAGCAGGAGATTTGTATATTGAAATTCGCGTGAAGAAGCACGAGATATTTGAGCGTGATGGTGATGACTTGCATTGCGAAGTCCCTGTCTCGATGACAACCGCTGCCTTGGGTGGTGAGATTCAAGTCCCCACCCTTTCCGGGCAAGCCAGTATTGATATTCCAGACGGAACGCAGCATGGCAAGACCTTCCGGTTGAAGGGCAAGGGTATCAAAGGTCTACGAGGCTCTTATCCCGGTGATTTGTACTGCCACGTTCAAGTTGAGACACCCGTTAAGCTGACCGAGCATCAACGCAAACTGCTGAAAGAGTTGGACGAGTCACTTAAAAAAGGGGGCACCAAGCATTCGCCGAATGAAGAGTCTTGGACGGATAAGTTGAAAAAATTCTTCAAAAACTAAGGGCTTGAATTCGCCAGTCGTGAAGAGGTCATAACCAAGCCACCCAAAAAGGCGGGGTATGCCCGCCTTTGGGTGCGCCCGATGGGGTTCTAGCCAAAGTGGCAAATGTAGTGGTAACTCTCGGTGACTCGAATGTCAAAGCTGGAGTTGGCCGGAACAGAAAAACGCTCACCAGCCCTAGATGCAAGCCACACCTCGGTGCCTTTTAGCTTGTACTCGCAGCTGCCTGCCACGCACTCCATGATCTCCGCTGCGCCAGTGTTAAAAGTCAGGGTTGAAGGCAAGACAACGCCAACGGATTTTTTAACGCCGTCGGCTGTAGTGAAGCTATGGCTGACGCACTTGCCATCAAAGTAAACATTGGCTTTAGTGGTAATGCTGACGTGGTTGATTGTTTCGGTGGTCATGGTCATTGAGCCTTTGATGAGGGGGATGATTTTTTCGCGGCAGGCTTGGAAGCCTTGGTGGATGTGGCTTTGGCAGCTAGCGCACGCCCGGCTTTCAAGTTGCCCGCAATGCGTAGGCGTAGCGCGTTGAGTTTGATAAATCCGCCTGCATCGGCTTGGTTGTATGCGCCGCCATCGTCATCAAAGGTCGAAATTTTCATATCGAAGAGGCTGTCTGTTTTGCTCTCACGTCCCACGCACATGATGGTTCCTTTGTACAGCTTGAGGCGCACCACGCCGTTGACCGTGGCTTGCGACGCATCGATTAAACCTTGCAGCAATTCACGCTCAGGGCTGAACCAATAACCGTTGTACACCAAGCGCGCATAGCGTGGCATCAAGTCATCCTTCAGAGCCAGCACTTCGCGATCGAGTGTGATGGACTCGATCGCGCGGTGTCCGGCCAGCAGTACGGTGCCGCCGGGTGTTTCGTAGCAGCCGCGCGACTTCATGCCCACATAGCGGTTTTCAACTTTATCTAAGCGACCAATGCCGTGTTTGCCAGCAATGGTGTTGAGTGTGGCGAGCACGGTAGCGGGCGACATCTTGATGCCATCAATCGCCACAACATCGCCTTTGGCGTAGCTCAGCTCGATGATTTGCGGCTTATTCGGCGCTTTTTCGGGGGAGTTGGTGAGCCGCCACATGCTGTCGTCAGGCGCAAAGTTGGGGTCTTCCAAAATGCCGCCTTCGTAGCTGATGTGCAAGAGGTTAGCGTCCATCGAATAGGGTGCCCCGCCTTTGCGTTTCTTAAAGTCCACGGGAATGCCGTGTTTGTCGGCATACGCCAACATCGATTCACGCGATGACAAGTCCCACTCGCGCCAAGGTGCAATCACTTTCACATTGGGCATCAGGGCGTAAGCGCCCAGCTCAAAACGCACTTGGTCGTTTCCTTTGCCTGTTGCGCCGTGGCTGATCGCGTCACCTTTGGTCTTTTTGGCAATTTCAACCAAACGCTTGGCAATTAAAGGGCGGGCAATGGATGTGCCCAGTAAGTACTCGCCTTCATAGAGTGCATTGGCACGGAACATGGGAAAGACAAAGTCACGTACAAACTCTTCGCGCAAGTCTTCAATAAAAATGTTTTCGGGCTTGATGCCCATTTTGATCGCCTTGGCACGCGCTGGTTCAATCTCCTCGCCTTGGCCAATGTCGGCGGTAAAGGTGACCACCTCGCATTGGTATTCATCTTGTAGCCATTTAAGAATGATGGAGGTATCCAGTCCGCCAGAATAAGCTAAGACGACTTTTTTAGGTTTGAGTTTTGCAGGAGTTGCCATGAGTAGTGAGAAATATAAAAGCGAAGCCGCGATTTTAGATGACCCCTACCGCTTACCGAGCGATACATGGCTGGCGTGAGCGTACCCGCTGTTTTATTTGGATGTCAGCTTTTCAGCCCAAAACTGAGAAAAATAGAAATAAGGCGTGCTGCCAAACACGTATGGATTGACTTTATTCATGACGGTTTGTGGGGTAAACATGGCATCAACCTCTTGGCGGATGCGACGTTGTACGGCAAAATCGTCAAGGTCTCTAGGCGATGCGTCGTGCGTAAGACTTGGGTTCACAGCAGAACTCTGGCTGGCCTTGCGCTTGGTTTTGACCGTTGACCGATATGACATGAGGTGGTTGTTTGTTTTTATCTCCATCACCGAAAGTTTAGTGCACTTTTGATGAAATCGAAAGCCCACTAAACAATAGAGTGATGAAATACCGCGATGGCACTAGCAGACAGAATCACTGAAGCAATGGAAGGCGCAGGTATAAGTCAGTCCGAACTTGCCTGCGCAACCAAGAAAACGCGCTCTGCTGTGAATCAGTGGTTGTCTGGAAGAATCAAAACCCTCAAGGCTGAAACGGCGGCCATGATTGAAGCGGCGACGGGCTATCGCGCGTCATGGTTGGTGACGGGGGTGGGTGCCAAAAAGATCAATGAGTTGAACACCGCATTGTTGTCCAATGGAAAGCCCGTTCAAACTTGGCACCAAGAGGCTCCAGCTCCGCTAGGCATGGTGTTAATTTCGCAGTACAAGATCAAGTTTTCTGCTGGAAATGGACGGACAGCCAATTTCGAGGAAATGGTCGAAAGCAGTCCTAGAGCCTACAAAGAGGACTGGCTGAAACGGCAAGGAATGAAGCCAGAGAACGTGAGGCGCTTCAAAGTAGACGGTGACAGCATGGAGCCATTTCTGTATTCGGGCGACACGGTGCTTGTCAACTTGGCCGAGGTCAATGTCCAAAATGGGAAGGTGTACGCCCTTCGTTATGGTGAAGATTTACGCATCAAAAGGCTGTACAAAAGACTCAATGGCGGGTTGATTTTGCATAGCGATAACCCAGACCATAGACCCCGCGATGAGGAGCTTTCCGCTGACGAAGTCAATGAGCACATTGGCATTATTGGGCGCGTTCGTGACAAGTCGGGCAGCGGCGGTCTGTGAGCGGTATTTTTTGCGATTCTAGGCCGCGATAAATGGGTCGTTGAATTGGATCGATGCCTTGCAAGCCTCTCGGGCTATGGCTTTCAGGTTAGATGCTTCTGCAAAGTCCAGCGGGTAAGGCTTTGCGGGCATCGGCAATTTCAAATGTATTGCACGCTCACAATTTCGTAGTGCTTGGTGCCGCTGGGTGTGGTGACGGCTACGCTATCGCCTTCATTTTTTCCGATCAGTGCCCGCGCAATAGGCGAGGAAAAGTTGATCAGCCCCAGCTTAATGTCAGCCTCGTCTTCGCCCACGATTTGATAGGTGACTTGGGCACCACTGTCTTCATCCTCTAACTCGACGGTGGAGCCAAACACCACGCGCCCACCAGCGTCGAGCGTCGCGGGGTCAATGATGGAGGCTGCGCCTAGCTTGCCCTCAATGTCTTTGATGCGCCCTTCGATAAAGCCTTGGCGCTCCTTGGCCGCGTCGTAGTCTGCGTTCTCCGATAAGTCGCCTTGCGCACGCGCTTCGCTAATGGCGTTGATCACGGCAGGACGCTCGCGGGTCTTGAGGTTGATGAGTTCGGCTTTGAGTTTTTCAGCGCCGTTTTTTGTAATGGGGTAGGTGCCTGTTGTCATAGGGGGGTGATTCTATGATGCATTTCCTGCACCGAAATGACCCCCAAGTTTTCGATGTACTTCATGCCATCAACCGCCGCCTGGGCTGCGGCGATGGTGGTAAACGTGGTCACACGGCCCAGCAAGCTGCTGATGCGAATCGCGCGCGAGTCGTTAATGGCGTTTCGCTTTTCTTCAACCGTATTGATGACCAGACAAATCTCATTGTTCTTGAGGCTATCGACGATGTGCGGCCTGCCCTGCGCGACTTTATTGATGACGCGGCAAGGTAGTCCCGCCGCAGCGATGGCGGCTTGCGTACCGCCTGTTGCTGTGAGTTCAAAACCTAGGCTGAGTAGCTCCCTAGCAACTTGAATGGCGCGTGGCTTGTCGCTATTTTTGACCGTCATAAACACGGTACGCACAGCATCCGAGGCTTTGGGGATGCGGGTTCCCGCTGCAATTTGACTTTTGATGAACGCCTCGCCAAAGGTGTAGCCCACGCCCATGACCTCGCCCGTCGATTTCATCTCGGGGCCAAGAATGGTGTCCACACCGGGGAATTTAACGAACGGAAAGACCGCTTCTTTGACACTGAAATAAGGCGGCGTGATTTCGTGGGTGAGGCCTTGTTCGGCCAGTGTTTTTCCGGCCATGCAGCGTGCGGCGACTTTGGCCAGCGCCATGCCCGTGGCCTTGGACACGTAAGGTACGGTGCGGCTAGCGCGTGGGTTGACCTCTAGCACGTAGATGACATCCAAAGCGCTGTGGCGTTGAATCGCGAACTGCACATTCATGAGTCCCACCACGTTCAAAGCCGTCGCCATCGCCTTGGTTTGACGTTTGATCTCCTGCACCGTGTCGGCCGATAGCGAGTAGGGCGGTAGCGAGCAAGCCGAGTCACCACTGTGCACGCCCGCTTGCTCAATGTGCTCCATCACGCCCCCAATGAGCGTGGCACCCGAGGCATCGCGGATGCAGTCCACATCGCATTCAATCGCATCGTTTAAAAAGCGATCCAGCAGCACGGGCGAGTCGTGGCTGACCTTGACGGCCTCGCGCATGTAACGCTCTAAATCGCGCTGCTCATGGACGATCTCCATCGCCCGCCCGCCCAGCACGTAGCTGGGGCGAACGACCAGCGGATAACCGATTTCTTCGGCCATACGCAGCGC
>CAZAIW010000148.1:0-5542 GCA_964485285.1 uncultured Burkholderiaceae bacterium
CAAAGGCCTCGGTCACTTTGACGCTGCCTGTTTTGGCGATGCGTCCAATGTCGTTGCGGGCGAGGTCGATCAACATCACATGCTCGGCACGTTCTTTGGGGTCGTTGATCAGCTCCACCTCGGCGGCCTTGTCCGCCTCAGGCGTGGCCCCGCGTGGGCGTGTGCCTGCGAGCGGGCGGATGGTGACTTTTTGACCTTCGGGTGTGGACTCTTGGCGCACCAAAATTTCAGGCGATGCGCCCACCACATAGGCATCGCCGAGGTTGTAGTAATACATGTACGGGCTAGGGTTCAAAGAACGCAAAGCGCGGTACAGCGACAGCGGGCTGGCGGTGAACTTTTTATGAATGCGCTGGCCGACTTGCACCTGCATGAAGTCGCCTGCGGCAATCAGGTCTTTGGCGCGCAGCACCGCCGCCAAGTAGTCGTCTTTCGCAAAACTGCGCTCGGCGGGGTGGCTGGTGCAAGGCGCAATCGAGGGCGCTTGTGCGGGGGCTTTCAAGCGCAGCTTGAGCTCGGCCAAACGCGCCTGCGCTTGGGCGTAGGCATCAGCTTGTGCAGGGTCTGCATAGACGATGAGCGAGAGCTTGCCCGAGAGGTTGTCGATCACCGCCAACTCTTCGGTTTGCAACAGCAAGATGTCGGGCATACCGAGGTCATCCGGCGGACACGAGTGAATTAATTTCTTTTCGATGTGGCGCACGGTGTCGTAGCCAAAGTAGCCTGCCAAGCCGCCGCAAAAACGTGGCAGCCCATCGCGCAAGGCGACCTTGAAACGCTTTTGGTAATCGGCCACAAAGTCGAGTGGGTTACCCGCATGGGTTTCGACCACCACGCCGTCGGTCACCACCTCGGTCTTGGCAGCTTTGCCAAAACCACTGGCGCGCAGCAGTGTGCGCGCAGGCAAACCAATGAAGCTGTAGCGCCCAAAGCGCTCGCCCCCCACCACAGACTCCAGCAAAAAGCTGCGCTCGCCCTTGTGTTGCACATGGGCCAGCTTGAGGTAGAGAGTGAGCGGTGTTTCCAAGTCGGCAAAGGCCTCGGCCACCAACGGGATGCGGTTGTAGCCCTTGGTTGCAAGGGCTTGGAATTCAAGTTCAGTCATTCGTGTCTTTCAAAATTTCTTCAGGGAGGGCGGCGGGTGGCCGGTTGGCCAGACCCACGCGCGAAGGAGAGTTAGAGGCAGATTGAATTTGGCGTACGCCAAAGCCAAGCTCCTCGGCCAAAGGCTGTTGCCTGCTCGCCTGAAAGAAAAGTTGAAGTGCTAAACATGGGCGCTAGTTTAGCAAAGGTTTTTTCCCGCTGATGTACCTGAACTCGACTGGAGTGAATAGGGTTATAGAAAACGAGCCATCAAATCCCGTGCAGGATTGCCGGACGGTGGCAAGAGTTGTGCGGCAGATCGGCAAGTGGTTTTCATACTGGCATCGTGCTTGAGCGCAGATACGGTGCGCCGCATGATGCTCCAGTAGCTGAGCGTTTCATCGCTTAAAAAGGGCGCACGCATGCGGCGTGCGCTGGGGTTTGCGCTGTGGATCATGTTGGCTTGTAAGGCTTGTGTCATAAGAGTTCTCCTGGTGAGCCATCACCTTGATGGCGGTGGATGAACTGTAGGTTTTGCGCTGTTTTTCGGAAACCCCAGCGCATGCAAATGGCTTTTGCAAAATCAGCAAAACAAATCACTCATAATTTGCTGCATGCAAAAAGAAAAAAACGCCTATCCCTCCCACCAACTGGGGTTTGAAGACCTGCACATTTTTACGCGCATTGCCAAGCTGGGAGCCTTATCCGCTGTGGCTCGCGAGAGGGATGTGCCTGTAAGCCAGATCACACGAGCCTTGCAGCGCATCGAGTCTGCATATCGCACACGATTTGTGCATCGCAGCACGCACGCGCTGTCCCTCACGCCCGAAGGGCAGGCCTTTTTGCAGCACTGCGAGCGGGTGGAAGAGGCGCATCATGTGGTGGAGGCCGACTTGGGCGTTCATGCCACCGAGGTGCGCGGCTTGCTACGCATGAGTGCCAGTGCGGTGTTTGCCGATCACGTGTTGGTGCCGGGTCTTGCAAGCCTGCACGCCAAGCATCCCAAACTGGTGATTGATTTGCGGGTGGAGGATCGCATCATCGATATGGCGCGTGATGGTATCGATATCGCCATCCGTACCGCCATGCCCACGAGCGATTTATTGGTGCAGCGCCATCTGGGGCAGTTCAAGCGTGCGCTCTACGCCAGTCCGGCGTATTTGGCGCAGCGCGGAGTGCCTAGGTCGGTGGATGATTTGGCGCGGCACGCGCTGATTGTCAATAGCCGCGTGGGGCATCCCAATCAGTGGCGTTTTAAGGTCAGGGGCGCTGTGCAAACGCTGCATCCACAAGCCACGTGGCAATCAGACAACACCGAGACGGTGTGCCGCATGACGCTTTCGGGGCTGGGCATTGCGCGAATGTCCGATGTGGTGGCCAGGCCACTGTGTCAGCAAGGCTTGCTCGCGGCGGTGCTGCCCAAACTTGTGCACGACGTGCCCACGCCCATGAACGCTGTGATGCTGGCCGAGCGGCACCGTCTGCCCAAAGTGCGGGCTTGCATCGAGCATTGGGCTGAATGGCTCACGCCCACTCAGTCGATAAACTCAGCGCCATGAACGACCCTCGCGCTCCCCACGATTCCGATAACTTCCGCGACTTTACTGACTCTCGCTACGCGCCGCCGCTACGCCCTGATCGGCGTTTTTTGTTTTCGCATCCTGCGCACTTCATCGCGCTGGGCGCAGGTGCAGGCTTGGCTCGCCTAGCACCCGGAACGGTCGGTACGCTGTGGGCTTGGGCTTCGTTTGCGGTGCTGCACAGTTGGCTCTCGCCCATGCAAATGGGCTGGGTGATCGGGGCGGCGGCGCTGCTCTCGGTGTGGGCGGGTATGCGTACGGCGCAGCACTTGCAGGTGATGGACCCGGGTGCCATCGTGGTTGACGAGATCGTCGCGTTTTGGCTGATTTTGTGGCTGGTGATGCCCACCAGTTTGAGCGGGCAGTTGGCTGCGTTTGTGCTGTTTCGCTATTTCGATGCTGCCAAGCCAGGCCCCGTGCGCTGGGCGGATCAGCTTTTTAAAGGCTTTGGGTGGCGCGGTGGTTTTGGTATTTTGTTTGACGACTTAGTGGCCGCACTGTGCGTGCTGCTGGTGTTTGCGGTGGTTAGGTTCTAAGGGGTAGATGATGATTAGGTATCAGTTTTTCCCTAGATCGCACGGCATGACGAGTGCGATGCAAGAGGTGATTGCATGCTTTGAGTCTGCCAGCAGCGACATCGATTCGTCGACAAAAAATTTATCGAGTAACGCTGTATTGGCTGCGCTACGGCCCTATCTGGAGAAGCTGAGTTTTAAAGTGGAGACAGGAAAAACGAAAGCTAAAAAAATTAGCGTCCCTGTTTTGTTTGGATTAGAAAACTCGATGGACAAATCTTTCAACGCCGACGCGCTCAGTGAGGATGGAAAAATTGTTCTGGAAGTTGAGGCGGGGCGTGCGGTTGCTAACAATCAATTCCTGAAAGATATTTTTCAAGCTTGCATGATGCACAGCGTTGAGTATCTTGTGGTTGCTGTTCGCAACATCTATTTGGGCAACGATGACTTTAAAGTGGTGTATGCATTTTTAGAGACGCTCTACATCTCAAATCGTTTGCACTTACCGCTTAAGGGCATTTTGTTGGTGGGTTATTAAAGTGAATCAAAAACGCATTCCAGAGTTAGTCCAACAACTCGCTGCCCAGCTCCAGTCCCGAGGCCTTTTACTCACCACGGCCGAGAGCTGTACCGGCGGCATGATCGGCGCGGCGTGTACCGATTTGGCAGGGTCAAGCGCTTGGTTTGATCGTGGCTTTATCACGTACTCCAACCACGCCAAGGTGCAGATGCTGGGCGTGTCGCCTGCCACGATTCGTCGGCACGGGGCGGTGTCAGAGAACGTTGCGCGGGCGATGGTGGCGGGTGCAGTAACCGTTATTCAACAAGGCATGGCTGGCGAGCCTTATCCTGCGGGGCTTGTGGGCCATGTTGCCGTGGCGGTCACGGGGGTAGCGGGTCCTGGCGGGGGGCGTGTTGAAAAGCCGGTTGGAACGGTCTGTTTTGGCTTCTCGGTAGGCGCTGTGGTGAGCACGTGTACGCAGCATTTTGTGGGCGATCGTGCGCAGGTGCGCACGCAGACAGTTGCGTTTGCGCTGTCAGAGTTACTGCGGTTGTTGGGTGAGCGTGATTAGCGAGGCCGCCCTAGCCGCGCTGCTGCACTTTGCTGGCAGCCCATAGCGCAGCCAGTGTGGCGATAACGGCGATATAGCCTGCGTAGTTGTAGCGCTCCATCTCGCCAGCGGCATTGGTGCTGACGATGTGTCCGGTCACGAAGGTGGCCAGTCCCATCGCACCTTGCTGCAAGGATGCCGATAGCCCCATAAAGGTGCCGCGTGTTTCGGGTTTGGCTGCGCCACCCAGTAGCGCCATCATGGGGATCATGCGGGCATTCATCATGACAAAAAAGCCGCTGCTGAGTATCAAGTAAACCCAAACGGGCACAACGCCCAGATGCGTGACAAGCAGCATGGGGATGAGCGCCAGCGGCGCAAACACCATCACCGCTTTGCGCTTGCCGATGCGGTCGGTTTGCATCCCAACCCAGCGGCTGGTGAAGAAGGTCAGTGTGCCGCCTAGCAAATACATGAGGGGCAGCATCTTTTCGGGGAAGTGCACGGTTTGGGTGGCGTAGATGGTGATGTAGGGAATAACGGAAAACGAGGAGTACATCAGTAAGCAACTAAACAGCATGGCCCAGCGGTAGACGGGGTCTTCTAGCACGGTGCGTATGCGCTGCCATGCGTCAAGCCACAAGTTGGCGGATGGATGGGCTTGTTGGCTTTGCAAAGAGGATATGGGTTTGGGGCGCAGCCACTTCCAAGCCGCTAAGCCAAACACGGCGCTGAGTAGCGCCACAAACACAAAGGGCGCACGCCAACCCAGTAGGGGCGTGTGGTTGGCTAGCCAAAGACCTGCCGGTACGCCCGCAACGGTCGCTGCGGCAAACGAGGCGCTGAGGTAGCCGCCCGCACGGCCTCTTCGCTCGGGCGGGATTTGATCGCCCACCACGGTACTAATCAAGGCTCCCATCACGCCGCCAAAAGCGCCGGCCAATGACCTTGCCGTGAGCAGCCCCCAGTAACCGGGCACTAGTGCGCATGCCAGCGTGGCAAGGGTAAACAAGGCGTAGAGCACCAAGAGCGCACGTTTGCGCTCAAAGCGATCAATAAACATGGCGCAGAGCAGGCCTGATGCGGCGGCGGCGAAGGTGTAGCTGGAGACCAAGAGGCCGAATTGAGGCATCTCGATGGACAGATCGCGCGCCAGCAATGGGCCAATGGGCATCAAGATCATGAAGTCAACGATGTGTGTGAACTGAATCCCCGCCAAGATGTAGAGCAGCCGTTTTTCGGCTTTAGGCATGTGCGACAGTGGTTTGTTCTTGGCTGGAGATGCGTGAGTCATAGAGGGCAACTGTAACAG
>CAZAIW010000149.1:0-5536 GCA_964485285.1 uncultured Burkholderiaceae bacterium
GCAGCTCCTGGCTTACCGCGACTTCATCGCCAAGTGGAACAAGGTCTACAACCTCACGGCCATCAAAGACCCCGCCGAAGTTTTGACGCACCATCTGCTGGACTCGCTTGCCGTGATTGCGCCGCTACGTCGGCACATACAGACATTAAAAATGGGCACTGAGGCGATGTCCACTCCGGTGCCGATGCTGTCGGCGGCGGTGGCGATCCGGGTGCTAGACGTGGGCGCGGGCGCGGGCTTACCGGGAGTGGTCATTGCCATTTGTTGCCCGGATGTCTCGGTTGTGTGTGTGGACGCGGTGGGCAAGAAGGCGGCGTTTATCCAGCAAGTGGCCGCATCGTTGGACTTAAAAAACCTCAAAGGTTTGCACGCGCGCGTGGAGGCCATGCTGCCTGCCGATGTGCAGCCAGGGTTTGATGTGATCACGAGCCGGGCGTTTGCATCTTTGGCGGACTTCACATCGCTGACGGCGAAGCATCTAGCCGAGCAGGGCATCTGGATGGCCATGAAGGCCAAAATGACCCCCCAAGAATTGACGGCTTTGCCCGCAGGCGTTCGGGTGTTTCACGTGGAACCCTTAACCGTCCCGAGCCTCCATGAAGAGCGCTGCTTGGTGTGGCTAAGTCCAGCGCGGGCGTGAGGCGGGGGGATGACGTGATGCAGGGCATTCAAAACTACGGCGCTTTTGTGACGGCTTTTGTGGTTCTGATGCTTATTCCCGGCCCCGGTAACTTGGCGCTCATTGGCAGTGCCGCCAAGGGCGGTCTGCGCGGTGGTTTGGCTAGTGTGCTGGGATTGCTCTTGGGCGATCAGGTTTTATTTTGGCTGGCTGTAACGGGCGTGGCTTCGGTGATGGCCGCCAACCCCAAGGCTTTGATTGCTATCCAGTGGGCGGGCGCGTTGTATTTGGTTTGGTTGGGTGGCAAGATGCTGATGTCAAAACTAGGGCAGCCGGCGGCGCTGAAGATCAAGGCGGGCGCTTATTTCAGGCAGACCATGACGATTACGCTTTTAAACCCCAAGTCAATCTTGTTCTTTATCGCTTTTTTGCCGCAGTTTATCCGGCGTGATTTGGACATCATGCGTCCTTCGGCGTGGCTGGCGTTCGGCTGGTTGGCCGTGACGATCTTTGTTCTTGGGTTTATTTATTGCTATGGTGTCGTGTTGGTCACCCATTTCACGGCACAATCGCTAAAGGCTGCGCGGCGCTTTAGTGCTGCACAACTGGCGCTGTGGTTGAACCGTTTGGCAGGATTGATTTTGCTGGGGTTTGCCATCAGGTTGGCGCTGGGTTAAGCCCGGGTTTCACGTGAAACACGAACAAAAATAGGAAACAAACCAATGGCTAAAATTTTTTGTGTCGCCAATCAAAAAGGCGGCGTAGGCAAGACGACGACGACGGTCAATTTGGCGGCTGGGCTGGCAAAAATTGGCCAGCGGGTGCTCATGGTTGACCTCGACCCACAAGGTAATGCGACCATGGGCTCCGGGGTTGATAAGCGCGAACTCGCGCACACCATTTACGACGTTTTGCTGGAGCAGGTGGCGGTGAGTGATGCGCGGGTTCGTAGCGACAAGTGCGGCTACGACGTTTTGGGCGCTAATCGCGAGTTGGCCGGAGCCGAGGTCGAGCTGGTCGAGGTCGAGCGGCGCGAAGCACGGCTGAAGTCGGCGCTGGCGGCGGTGGGCGATCAGTATGATTTTGTTTTGATTGACTGCCCGCCCTCGCTGTCGATGCTGACGCTCAACGGCCTGTGCTGTGCCAATGGCGTGATCGTGCCCATGCAGTGCGAGTACTTTGCGCTAGAGGGGCTGACCGACTTGGTCAATACCATCAAGCAGGTGCATGCCAACCTCAACAAAGACTTGCAAATTATTGGCTTGCTGCGTGTGATGTTTGACCCGCGCATCACGCTGCAAGTGCAGGTCAGCGATCAACTCAAAGCGCACTTTGCGGACAAGGTTTTCAATACCGTCATACCCCGCAACGTCCGCCTGGCGGAGGCTCCCAGCTATGGCCTGCCAGGCGTCATATTCGATACGGCCTCCAAGGGTGCACAGGCTTACATTGCATTTGCAACCGAAATGGTCGAGCGTATTAAAACCATGTAATGGCTAGTTGGAACATAAAAAATGGCAATTAAAAAACAAAAAGGATTAGGGCGCGGGTTAGAGGCTTTGCTGGGGCCAACCGCTGTGGATGGGGTGGGTGCTGGCTCGGCAAACGCCCAAGGGGCGGGGCAGGGCGCTGTTCATGAGTTAACCCTAGAGCAACTGGTGGCCGGCAAATACCAGCCGCGCACCCATATGGACGAAGGCGCGCTTTACGAGCTGGCCGAAAGCATCAAAGCCCAAGGCGTGATGCAGCCGATCTTGGTGCGCCCCTTGCCTGCGGGGTCGCCGGCTCCTTACGAGATCATTGCGGGCGAGCGGCGTTTTCGCGCCGCCAAATTAGCCGGTCTGGGTTCGGTTCCCGTTTTGGTGAAGGATGTGACCGATGAGGCCGCCGCCGCGATGGCGCTCATCGAGAACATGCAGCGCGAGGACTTAAATCCGCTGGAAGAAGCACAAGGCTTGCAGCGCCTCATCAAAGAGTTTGGCCTGACGCACGAGGCCGCCGCCACGGCTGTGGGTCGTTCGCGCAGCGCCGCCTCCAACTTGCTTCGGCTTTTGCATTTGGCCGAGCCCGTGCAGGGCATGTTGGTTGCGGGGGATTTGGATATGGGTCATGCAAGGGCGCTCTTGGCGCTGGAGCGAGCTGCACAAATTACAGCCGCCAACCAAATTGTGGGTAAGAAAATGTCGGTGCGAGAAGCCGAGAGTTTGGTCAAGAAAATCAGCGCGGAGTTTGCGCTTGCTCCTAGCCGCCCCAAGGCAGATAAGTCACGCGACATTAAGCGTGTGGAAGAAGAGTTGGCCGATTTACTGGCTGCTAGCGTCCAGATCAAAATCAAAAAGCGCGTCAAGCGTGGTGGCCGCATCGAAGAGCAGGGTGATCTCACCATTGGCTTTGGCTCTTTAGACGAGCTCAATGGCCTTATTGATCGGCTGAAGGCCAAAAACTAGAGCGTAAAAATCTTCCCCGGATTCATGATGCCGCGCGGGTCTAGCGCCTTTTTGACGGCGCAAACATATAAAGTTTTGTATAATTTATGCATGTCTGATTCTAAACCGATCGAATTTCTAGGGACTGCCCTTGATGACCTTCGCGCATTCCCACTTCTTGCTAGGCGCGAAGCAGGTCACCAGCTTGATCAGGTGCAAAACGGTCATGAGCCAGATGATTGGAAGCCCATGAATATCGTGGGCAGGGGTGTGAAAGAAATTCGAATTTGGGATGCGACCGGAACATTTCGAGTCATTTATGTTGCTAAGTTCACCCATGCGATCTATGTGCTTCACTGCTTTCCCAAAAAGACAGAACAAACCAGTAAGACGGATTTGAACTTGGCAGCCAAGCGTTATCGCGATTTAGTAAAGGAGTTAGGCCAATGAATAAACAACAATTTTCCAGCGTTTGGGATGCCATTGAAGATACCCCAGAGGACGCAGAAAACATGAAGCTTCGCTCCACACTCATGATGGCGCTTAAACGCCATTTGGAACAGAGTGATCTAAACCAAGTAGAGGCAGCCAAACTCTTGGGCGTGACACAGCCACGCATTTCTGATTTGATGCGCGGCAAGATCAACCTGTTTGGCCTAGATGCGCTGGTGAATATGGCGACAGCAATTGGGCTGCACATTGAGATGCGGGTACTGGAGGCGGCTTGAGGGTTGCGCGAGCACATCAAAAGCCGCATCTCGCCCTTCGCCTTGAGCTTATCCAGCGGCTCAACCCAGCGTAAAAATCTTCCCCGGATTCATGATGCCGCGCGGGTCTAGCGCCTTTTTGATGGTGCGCATCATGTCCACTGCACCGGTGCCGGTTTCTTGCACCAGAAAATCCATCTTGTGTAGCCCAATGCCATGCTCCCCGGTGCACGTGCCGCCCAGCGCGAGCGCACGTGCCACGAGCTGGTGATTGAGCGCCTCAGCGGTGGCGCGTTCAGCCGGGTCATCGGGGTTTAGCAAGTAGCCAAAATGGAAATTGCCATCACCCACGTGCCCCACTAAAAAGTAAGGGATGCCGGACGCATCAGCCTCGGCAACCGAGTCCAGCAAACAGTCGGCAAGGCGCGAGATCGGGACACAGGTGTCGGTGGAGATCGCGCGGCACCCGGGGCGCGATTGGATCGCCGCAAAGTAAGCGTTATGCCGCGCCGTCCACAGGCGCGTGCGCTCCTCGGGGGTGGTCGCCCACTCAAAAGCCTGCCCTTGGTATTCGGCGGCGATTTCTTGCACGGCTTGCGCCTGTTCGGCCACACTGGCGGGCGAGCCATGAAACTCCATCAGCAGCATCGCGCCCTCGTGCAGTTGGAGCTTGGAGTAGGTGTTCAGCATCCGCACGGTGTGGGCATCTATCAGTTCAACGCGGGCGATGGGGATGCCCATTTGGATGATTTGAATCGTGGTGCGCACGGCGGACTCAATGCTGGGAAAGCTGCAAATGGCGGCGCTAATTGCCTCGGGTAGCGGGTAGATTTTGAGGGTGATTTCGGTCATCACGCCCAGCGTGCCCTCGCTGCCCACCATCAGGCGTGTCAGGTCATAGCCAGCGCTGCTTTTCTTGGCGCGTGTGCCGGTGCGAATCACCTCGCCCGAGGCGGTCACGACCTGTAGCGCCAGCACGTTTTCGCGCATGGTGCCGTAGCGCACGGCGTTGGTGCCGCTGGCGCGGGTGGCGCACATACCACCGATCGAGGCATCCGCTCCGGGGTCAATCGGAAAGAAAAGCCCGGTGTGCTTAATCGCCTCGTTCAGCGCTTTGCGGGTCACGCCGGGCTGTACGGTGACGGTCAGGTCCTCGGCATCAACCGACAAAATTTGGTTCATGCGCGACAGATCAAGACTCACGCCGCCGTGGATGGCCAGCAAATGCCCCTCAAGCGACGAGCCAACGCCAAAAGGGATGACCGGGACTTGATAGCTTGCGCAAAGCGCTACCGCATCAGCCACATCTTGTGTGGACTGGGCAAAAACAACCGCATCGGGGGGCGGCGCTGTAAAAGACGACTCGTCGCGACCATGCTGCTCACGCACAACCACAGAGGTACTACAGTTTGAGTTAAATCTAAGCTTTAATTTAGCCGTCAAATCAGCCAAATAGGCGGGTGAAACGGACGGCGCAGAGAGGGCAATGGCCATGTTGTTTGTCTCAGGTTATGCAAATAAGTCGTACTATTCTATGCAAAAAAACAGTAGCCTGAGAGCAACACCTTATAAGAAGAATGCTAAATCTCGTATACAATGCTAAAAGGTGTACTTTAAGATACGTTGTTTAACAGGCTTCATACACACCTAGCTAATCCGCTCAGAGAAGGGCAAAAAAGGAGGCGCATCAGTAAGCGCTAATTGATATGAACAAGAACTGCTACCGACTAGTATTTAGTAAACGATTTGGTGCCTTAGTGGCCGTTGCTGAGACGACCGTCTCG
>CAZAIW010000150.1:0-2062 GCA_964485285.1 uncultured Burkholderiaceae bacterium
TTGAGTACCCCAGGCGGCAACTCATCACCCTGCGTCAACTTCGTACGCTTTTCTTCAAATGCCAAATCAAAGTCATGGCGCGTTTGTTCCATCGCATTTTTGATGGATTCAAGTGATGCGGCAACATCCTCATCGGCAGGGCGAATATCAAACCAGTGAAATTTTTCGACCGATGCCAAATACTCTTTTGTAATCTTTGAACCTTTGGCAAGCTTTGTCGGCCCACCATTAGCAGTTTTACCATTAAGCAATTTTTCGATACGATCAAATGCGTCAGCTTCAACAATGCGCAATTGATCATTTAAATCCAAACGGAAGCGCTTTAATTCATCATCAATAATTTGCTGCGCACGCTTGTCACGTGGAATACCTTCGCGAGTAAACACTTGTACGTCAATAACCGTACCCGAGCTGCCTTGACTGACACGCAACGAGGTATCTTTCACATCACTTGCCTTTTCTCCAAAGATTGCCCGCAACAACTTTTCCTCTGGCGTCAGTGTGGTCTCTCCCTTGGGCGTGACCTTACCGACCAATGTGTCACCTGGTTGCACCTCGGCACCCACGTAGATGATGCCCGACTCATCAAGACGGTTGAGTTGCTGTTCAGCCAAATTAGGAATATCGCGCGTAATCTCTTCAGCGCCTAACTTTGTATCACGCGCCGCAATCGTGAGCTCTTCAATGTGGATGGAGGTGTAGCGATCTTCGGATACCACACGCTCAGAGATCATGATGGAATCTTCAAAGTTGTAACCATTCCATGGCATGAAGGCTACCAGCATGTTTTGCCCCAAAGCCAATTCACCAAGGTCTGTCGATGCCCCATCAGCGATGACATCTCCCTTGGTAATTTTGTCTCCAAGCTTAACAATAGGTCGCTGATGAATGTTCGTATTCTGATTAGAACGTTGATACTTAATGAGGTTATAGATGTCCACACCAACCTCACCCGCTTTGGCTTCCGAGTCATTGACGCGCACCACAATGCGTGTCGCGTCAACGTAATCAACTAAGCCTCCACGTGTCGCTGTGACCACCGTACCTGAGTCAATCGCAGCCACACGCTCAATCCCAGTTCCAACAAATGCCTTTTCAGGACGCAACACTGGAACGGCTTGGCGCTGCATATTCGCACCCATCAATGCACGATTAGCATCGTCATGCTCTAAAAACGGCACCAAGGAAGCTGCCACCGAAACGATTTGCGCTGGTGATACATCCATATATTGAATGCGATCTGCCGTGACCAAAACCGACTCACCCATTTCACGCGCCGAGATCAAATCACCCGTCAATTGACCTTCGCCATTCAACTCTGCATTGGCTTGAGCAATAACGTACTTGCCCTCTTCAATCGCAGACAAATAGTCGATTTGTTTCGTAACTTTGCCATCAATCACGCGGCGGTACGGTGTCTCAATGAAGCCATACTCATTCAACCGCGCATACAAAGCCAACGAATTAATCAAACCGATGTTAGGGCCCTCGGGCGTTTCAATCGGACACACCCGTCCGTAATGCGTAACGTGAACGTCACGCACCTCAAAACCAGCCCGCTCACGTGTCAAACCACCAGGACCTAAGGCTGACACTCGACGCTTATGGGTAATTTCTGACAATGGATTCGTTTGATCCATAAACTGTGAAAGTTGGCTAGAGCCAAAAAACTCTTTCAGCGACGCAGTGATGGGTTTAGAGTTAATCAAGTCATGTGGCATGAGTGGTTCTTGTCCAGGCCCGCCCTCTGCTTGTCCAAGGCGCTCTTTGACAGCCTTCTCAATACGCGCTAAACCAACACGATATTGATTTTCGGCCAACTCACCGACACAACGCACGCGACGATTGCCCAAATGATCAATATCGTCTACTTGTCCATTGCCGTTGCGTAAGTCAACCAAAATTTTGACAACTTGCATGATGTCATCATTCGAGAGCACCATCGAGCCCGTTGACTCTGGACGTCCAACACGGGCGTTAAACTTCATCCGACCCACACGCGATAAATCATACGTGTCGGGGTTGTAAAACAGCCGCTGAAACAGTGCTTGAACCGCATCCT
>CAZAIW010000150.1:2072-5529 GCA_964485285.1 uncultured Burkholderiaceae bacterium
CTCCAGGGCGCATCATGCGATAGATAGCGACGCGTGCGGCTAACTCATCAGCGGTTTCATCAGACCGCAAGGTCTGCGAAATGTAAGCACCTTGATCCAACTCGTTGGTGTAGATGCACGCGATTTCTGTCACACCACTTGCTCTTAATTTTTTAAGCAAGACTTCGGTCAACTCATCGTTTGCTTTAGCAATAATTTCACCCGTCTCTGCATCCACAATGTTGTTCGCGAGCACTCGACCGAGTAAAAAATCTTCAGGCACACTGATGTGGGTCGTGCTGGAATTCTCAAGCTCTTTGGTGTGGCGTGCCGTCACTCGCTTGTCTTTAGCAACCACCACATTACCTTTTTTATCGGTGATATCAAAACGCGCCACCTCACCACGCAAACGCTCAGCCACGAATGCCATTTGCGCCCCGGTTTCCATAAGCTTAAACGTATCGTTAACGAAAAAATTCGCCAAAATCGATTCGTTATTGAGGCCAATAGCTTTTAAAAGTGTGGTCACAGGCATCTTGCGACGACGGTCAACGCGGAAGTACAAAATATCTTTCGGGTCAAACTCAAAATCAAGCCAAGAGCCGCGATAAGGAATGATCCTAGCCGAGAACAATAGCTTGCCTGAACTATGTGTTTTACCCTTGTAATGCTCAAAAAACACACCGGGACTACGGTGTAACTGAGACACGATTACGCGCTCTGTACCGTTAATAATGAAAGAGCCTTTATCCGTCATCAAAGGTACTTGCCCCATATAGACTTCTTGCTCTTTGACTTCTTTGACCACCTTGGATTGTGGGGTGGAAGTCTCACGATCATAAATAATGAGCTGCACTCTGGCACGAACCGCAGAACCATAGGTGAGGCCGCGGGTTTGACATTCGCGCACATCAAAGGCGGGCTTGCCAAGGCTGTACTCCATAAACTTCATTTCAACGAAACCGTTGTGCGACACGATGGGGAATGCTGCATCGAATGCCGCTTGCAAGCCCAAGTCGACACGATTTTTACTAGGTACATCCGCCTGCAAAAACGATACATAGGCATCGCGCTGCATCTGTAAGAGATAAGGAATTTCTAAAACATTCTCACGACTGCCAAAGCTTTTACGAATACGCTTGCGCTCGGTGAATGAATAGGCTTGTTTGGTTTGCGTGCTAGCCATAGAACTCTCCCAGAAGTATCAAAAGTGACGTGATGAACACAATAAGACAGTGCGATTTGGCGACTGGCCACTACCAGTCATTGGCGGACGGTAAGGCATTGCACCCCACCCGAACCAAACTATTTCTTACTCAAAGAAAACACTAAAAAGCACACTCAATACTGAATGTGCTTGATGGTTGTCTCTTACTTGAGCTCGACCTTCGCGCCAGCTTCTTCCAGCTTTTTCTTAGCTGCTTCAGCGTCGGCCTTGCTTGCGCCTTCTTTAACCGCTTTAGGTGCGCCGTCAACCATGTCTTTAGCTTCTTTGAGGCCAAGACCCGTGATCTCTCGCACAGCCTTAATAACGGAAACTTTGTTAGCGCCAGCTTCAACGAGAACAACATTGAACTCAGTTTTCTCTTCCGCAGCCGCAGCCGCACCACCGCCACCGCCACCAGCTGGCGCAGCCATAGCTGCCGCGCTCACACCAAACTTCTCTTCGATTGCTTTTACCAAGTCGTTGAGATCCATAACCGACATCGTATCGAGTGCGGTCAAAAATGCGTCTTTATCAAATGCCATTTTTTAATTCCTAATTTTTTAATTAATTACATGAAATTGCATATCCGCTTAAGCGGCTGCAACCTCACCTTTTTTCTCTACCAACGCAGCCAAGACACGTGCAGTACGCGACACAGGCGACATCAGCAAGCCGCAAATTTGCGACAAAAGCACATCCTTCGTCGGGATGCTTGCTAACTGTTTAACACCATTCACATCCAAGGCTTTTCCACCATACACACCCGCACGAATCACTAATTTATCATTAGCTTTCGCGAAGTCAGCAACCACTTTCGCAGCTGCTACAGCGTCTTCAGAAAAACCATAAATGAGTGGACCCGTCATTTGCTCAGCAACCACATCGAACTGCGTACCAGCAACAGCACGGCGTGCCAGCGTGTTTTTAAGCACGCTCAGCGACACACCCTTGCTGCGTGCGTCAACACGTAGCTCCGTCATTGCCTTAACCGTGATACCACGGTATTCAGCAATCACCAAGGTCTGAGCTTTTGCCGCGAGACCAGTCACCTCTTCAATGACGGCGGATTTCTCACTGCGATTAAGACTCAAAGTTTTCTCCTAAAAATGTACCCTTTGATCATCTCTCTGGGTACGACCACTTTTTAGTGACCAACTAAATTCAGATATTGAAGTTAGCGAGCACACCATCTGCGTTGGACATTAAGCAAACACATCACATGTTTGCACCAACGGTCTTGGATGAGCCGTAGCCCACCACTTCACAAGTGACACCCTGTAATCCAAGGCACCACTCATAAATTTTTTAATCAAGCGGCTGTAACAGATGCCAAATCAATGCGTGCACCCACGCCCATCGTGGAAGACACTGCCGCTTTACGCAAATAGACACCTTTGCTCGACGCAGGCTTTGCTTTTGTCAGAGCATCTAAAAGAGCTGCCAAATTACCTTGAATTTGCTCAACCGTGAATGAGCGACGCCCCAAAGTTGAGTGCACAATACCGGCCTTATCGACACGGAACTGCACCTGACCAGCCTTCGCATTCCTAACGGCACCCGCCACATCAGGGGTTACTGTACCCACCTTGGGATTGGGCATCATGCCACGCGGACCGAGAATTTGACCTAATGTACCCACAACACGCATCGCATCTGGTGCGGCAATGACAACATCAAATGGCATATCACCGGCTTTAACCATAGCGGCCAAATCATCCATGCCAACAATGTCAGCACCAGCAGCCTTAGCCTCATCAGCCTTAGCACCTTGAGCAAACACGGCAACGCGAACAGTTTTTCCGGTTCCGTTTGGCAGTACAACCGCACCACGCACAACTTGATCCGACTTCTTAGCGTCAATCCCAAGCTGCACAGCCACATCAATCGATTCATCAAACTTAGCCGTCGCATACTGCTTAACCAGAGCTAATGCCTCGCCAATCGGATAGAGCTTGCCGCTATCAACTTTGCCAGCCGATAGTTTTTGTTTTTTTGTTAGTTTTGCCATAACATTACACCCCTTCCACAGTCACGCCCATGGAGCGAGCAGAACCAGCAATCGTACGAACAGCCGCGTCCATATCAGCGGCGGTCAAATTTTTCATTTTTGTTTTCGCAATCTCTTCCAACTGCGCACGAGTAATCTTGCCCACCTTGTCAGTATGCGGGCGAGCAGAACCCTTGTCCAACTTAATCGCCTTTTTAATCATGTACGTCGCAGGGGGTGTCCCCATGATAAAAGTGAAACTTTTATCTGCGAATGCCGTAATC
>CAZAIW010000151.1:0-5482 GCA_964485285.1 uncultured Burkholderiaceae bacterium
TATCTTTCGTATCAGTTTTCAATTTTCATTGTTTTTCGAGTTCAAATCTTATAACCTTTTCTATTAAGGATACTTCAAAGTTATCCATTTTTAATTTTGATATAATCTTATCGAATATCATACTATCGAGTTCTGTTCATGATATACGAACATTATCACATTCAGTTTTCTTATTACAAGAACATCTATAATAGTGATATTTCTCTTTTTTTGTTTCCGCAGTGAAAAAATGTAGTTTTGTATAATCTTCGGGGTTATCCATATTTTTACAAGGACAACGCAAAATATCTTTCCAGAGATATATTTCACTACTTTCATCCCATTTTCAATGGCTTCATAAAGTTTTTCAGTCTTTTACGGCTTCACATCTATCAAATAAATCTTTCGAAATAATCTTTGGTAGTCTGCTTATTTGCTCAAAAATAGGTGTATAGTCAATTTCTACGGTTCAATTCTTAACTTCCAAATCAGGATGATTTTCTCTTAATGCTGCTAATGCCTCATTTCATAGGTTAGAATATTGTATCAATACTCGTCAGTAATAAATCGGATTATCTAAAATATTTTCGATATCTTTTTTAGTAAAATCTTTTACAGTTTCTTTTCATATTTTTGAAGAATATCAATACTTTTTGTAAGCCCTTTTTGCGAATTCTTCAGGAAGACTTTCATACGTATATTTTCCTGTTGAATAGAGTTCAAAGCACTCTCTCACTATTTCAGCAGCGTTATAATTTGTATCTAAAATAATACGACCACTATCACCACTACCTACTCGGATATATCAGTATGGTATATGTGTTGCCACTCTTCATTTTCTAAATGTTGTATCCATATTAATAACACCATCTCGTGATTTTTTGGCACTTTCAAAAACTGCGTTGCTCATAAGTTCAACCAGTTTTTGCTTACCATCAAGATTACTTGTATCAAAGGAGGCTTCTTGGACAGATTTAATCTGTATAACATCACCCATCACCAATTGTTTCAAAAGGTCTCATTCTTCAAAGTTTCGGGCTAAACGTGATACAAAATAGACATAAATATAATCAATCCGTTCTCACTTTCTTTTCACGTTCCTTTTCACTACTTCATCAAGCATTCTATTAAACTCATCTCGATTTCACTTTTTATAGGCGGATTTAACCTCTTCAAATACTTCAACAACTTTGATACCTTTTTCAGTACATGTTCGAATAAGTTGCTCCTTTTGGATATCTATTGAAACCGAAGTAAGTTTATTTTTTTCATTACTTCGACGAGCATATACGAATGCGGTTGGTCTTTTTTCCATAATTTTTTGATTAGTGTTGGGTTTTCTGAAATATTTCCACATATGGTTGTGGGTCTATTCACCATTGTTTCATAAGTCGTACGAATTGAGAACGATATAGGTGAAGCATTACCATAAGTGCCATCTGAATAATATCATCCATTTCATCATCATTTTTCGTATTTTCTTGAAGTACAGCAAGTGATTGAGAAGTGATATTTCTGTAAGCAACTTTTCATAAAGTAGCAAGAACCATTCGCATTTTGAGTGCCACAGTTCATTTTCCATAGTCTTTACAAACCTCGGCTATTGCTCGGGCTTCATTATATGACATTTTTCATCATCTTTCCTCGTCTCGTCAGAGGATACTATTAATTAATTCATCAAGGAGTTCTTCTTCTGGTGATTGACGGTAGTTTCACATAAGTTCTAACTTAATTAAGTAAATTAGTAGAATTATATGTATTAGTTAGAATATACAAGTTTATCTTTCAAAAGATTTATCTAAATTATTTTATTCTGATTTCAGCGGGAAGGTCATACCCGATATAACAAAACTCCTAAAAGTTATATCAAGTATGCCATTAAATAGTTAGCCACTACCACTCGGTCAAAAAATGACTTATCGCCCGTTTGTCTTTCCCCAAAACGTCGAAAATTAACCAAATCCATCCTATTATTCAGATTTCATATGGGTCAGGAATACCTCGCATTATTGGCATATTGCGACCCTGTAATTGTGGTTTTATATCCCGACAAGGCTCACCACGCAGGGACGGTCGTTTGTACTCGACCAGCCGTATTTGATGAATAGAACACTTTTAACTTTTTTTCAAACAGAAATCTTGAAAAAGAAGATTTTTTTTATTTTTCTTTTTTGAAAATACCATTTTTTTCCTTTACCTGTGCGGATTTGTGTTATCACGAAAATAAAAAGAAAAAATCACTTGAAAAAATTATAAATATATCGTATGAGGAAATACTATCCTCTAACTTTTCCCATATGAAACCAGAACAAAACCTCCAAAGTATAACCCTTGAAGATATTAATACTAATACAATCACGAAACATACATGAAGCGATTGATTTGATGCCTCATCCTTTATCTGAATAGGGTTATTATTCCTTTTCTTTGTCTATATGCTCCATAGCGGTGGAGGTGGCTCTTCTCAATCCTCAACTTCGAATGCTCCGAAGCAAAGTAAGAAGGGTATAAAACTGGATAATGCTGAAAAGAAACTTGCCGACCAAGTACGTTCTCTGGAAATGGGAATTAAAAATCTTGCTCTCAAAAAGCGTGAAGCCGAAGGTGAAATCCGAAAAATAGAGATGAACAGTATGTCGAATGTAGATATCGAGGCAAGTTATGAGAATGAACTCAAAATAGACAAACTTCAAATGAAAATCGAAGAGATAGAAGTAGTGGAAGAAAAGAAAACGCAAGAACTGGAAGAGGCGAAAGAAAAACTCCAAGATTACCAAAATGAAAATTATTTATAACTCAAAAAAACATATGGATACACAAACTATGAATGAACTTTTTATCACAAGCAAGATGAACTCTTTCTTTTGATTTCGCAAAATAGAAAAACGAAAAACATTGATTGAGGAAGTTATAGAGTTCAAACACTTTACTATTATTCGTCTCAATCTCAATAATGACGAGATACTCTTGACCAAAAAAGAACACGAGACATTCAAGCCAGTTATTGAGAGCCTATTATTTCTCTATAATCATCTTTCCGAAAGACATTATCCCAATGTGGGCTTCACTCCGCTCGTGATAAATGGACATAAGTTTGCTGCTTGTATCCTGATATTTCGAGGAAAACAACAAGGGACAAGTGTTCCGCCTTTGATAGGATATCAAAAGATTACCAATATAAATCTTCAAATTGATGAAAAATGACCGTATAACGATGAAAATATCGAAAACGATACTACACAAGGAAATGCTCCCGAGCGACACCTGACGACAGAAAATAAGCGTATATTTCAACGTATCTATTCGATGCTCGTGAACAGAAATATTTCCGTGAGAAAAATATTTGATATCGGTATGAAGCAAACACAGGCACGAGCCATATACAAGAAACTTGAAGAACTCGAAATATTCAAGGTAAGTTATGTGAATAATAATGAAAAATACTATTTTCCATTTAATAATGACCGATTTACCGAACAATATATTGATGAGGTAATGGTTGAAGAAAATAATGAAAATTAAAGAAGAGCCATTTGAAACATAAAAGGAAAACACCCTGTGATATGAGTGTTTTCCTATGCGCTTGCGTGATGATACAGATGAGCAAAACCAACCTTTTGAATTGCTTTTTATTCAAAGAATGATATTATATTCAGGCTAAAAACTTACATTCTCAAATCTTTCTGTCAAGAAACTTATATTTATTAAGGAGGTTTTATATACCTCTCCTTAGATAAGTTTCTTATCGACAGGAATGTAAGTTTTTAGCGAAACACATATAGGTTATAAAGCCTCCTTTGTTTTTTGCTAATAGACCCATACAGGAATTACAAAACCAAAGACTTTATACTTTACATGTATAGGGTCTTTTATTTTTTATCTTTCTACTATGGAAAATCCTTTCGTTCTTACAATATCCTATTGGTATAATACTAATAATGATTTTTATTTATTTAATGGTTGTGAAGACTGGTCGCTCATATCATATAGTGCCAAGACGAATAATATGGAATACATTACTGACGAATATATGGAGGAATGGGTTGGACGGGAAATAAGTCGTCGTGCCCCAATACAATCTGCCCCAATACAATATGATGATTTTATTAGAGCCAAACGCAAGGAGGAAGATGGAGGCTTGCTCTGGAAGTTTAATATTTACCACCCTAATTCCAAGAAACCTATTGGAAAATGAACCATCGATTGTGTACAGTTAAAAGAATTTTATAATATTGTTGATATCCTGAAATAATTATATGAATAATAAATACTTCAAAAATACATCATATACAGAAAATTCCCTTAAAAAGGAATATAGGGCTTTCGCTAAAATACATCACCCAGATAAAGGTGGTAATGAAGGTGTATTTAAGGAGATGGACGAAGAATACAGAGTATTGTTGAAACAAGTTCAAATTAGTTCTATCCAATCTCAATCACCAGAAGAAAGCAAGAAACAACAAAATAACTATCAATATAAAAAATCAATACCCCATCAGGAACAATGATTTCATAAAAATGAGTTTATCAAATACAATAAAAACAAGACTAAAAAACAAATAAAGCCAATATTTTCATTCAAAAAATATTTTCAAAATAAGATATTTTATCGAATTATATTCGTAATTACATCA
This sequence comes from uncultured Burkholderiaceae bacterium, assembly GCA_964485285.1. Lineage (GTDB taxonomy): Bacteria > Pseudomonadota > Gammaproteobacteria > Burkholderiales > Burkholderiaceae_C > JASGCK01. Next base: position 4,614 of record CAZAIW010000151.1, read on the forward strand.
ACCCTTTGGCTTCTTGCTGCTATTCATTTAGATGTACCATTATTTGCGATTGTTATTTTTTATAGTATCCCTCTTATATTTGCCTTATATACACGCATTCATACGTTTGCTTGGTTTATGAACTTATTGTTTTCTGGGTTTGTTATCGCAAAATTACAACTCACTTTTATGATGCCTTATTTTAATTTCTGGTTCTTCTTTTTAATGTTTTATGGTATTGCTTATGCTATTATCACTATGCCATACCAGCAAGCATATACAAGAGAACAATGGAATGAGCTATGAAGAAAATTCAAGGACAATTTTTTATAATCCTATCTCTAACTCTTAAAATCTAATTCATGAAAAATCTACTACTTACCAAGTTCGTGGAACTTTACAAAAAATCAATAACATTAAAACAAAAATACCTACATACAAATATACTATTCTTACTGCTATTTGTGATAATTACAGTTGTTCTTTATTTTGTATTCTTCCAAAATCATACCTATTTAGGCAAGGATATTACTATAAAAGAAACAGGAGAAGTATTGAACTCGAAAACAAAAAAACAAGTTCTAAATTGAAAGATACTTTTCAAAAAAGACTGAAATATTGATGTAGAATACGCAACTATTACAAATGGTTATGTTGATACCAGATTTTCTAAATATCTCAATGGTAAACCCAAAAGGGAATATCGAATTACATATTCTGGAAATAAAGATACAAAGAACGAATATTTTAAGGAGTGGTATGAGAATGGTACACAAAAGACATCCTTACAATACCAGAAGATACAGGAATGGTATGAAAATGGTGTTATGGCAGTGGAATGCCTAAATTATCAAATAAATGATTTTCAATCATATATTACGACACATACC
>CAZAIW010000152.1:0-5445 GCA_964485285.1 uncultured Burkholderiaceae bacterium
GTCGTGCCCTTGTTTGAAACCATCGAAGACTTGCGCTGCGCTGCCGACATCATGGGCGGCTTTTATGCCATGGAGGGCGTGGCTCAGCTGGTCAAACGCAGCGGCGGTGAGCAAGACATCATGCTGGGCTACTCCGACAGCAACAAAGACGGCGGCATCTTCACCAGCAACTGGGAGCTGTACCGCGCTGAGATGGCTTTGGTCACCTTGTTCGACGGTTTGTTCAAACAACACGACATCACCCTGCGCATGTTCCACGGCCGTGGCGGCACGGTGGGGCGTGGCGGCGGCCCGAGCTACCAAGCGATTTTGGCGCAGCCTCCCGGCACTGTGCGCGGGCAAATTCGCCTCACCGAACAAGGCGAAGTCATTGGCTCCAAATACGCCAACCCCGAAATTGGTCGCCGCAATTTAGAAACCCTGGTGGCCGCCACCTTGGAAGCGACGTTGCTGCAAACCACCAAGCCTGCACCACAAACCTTCTTAGATGCGGCTCAGTGGCTTTCACACGCCAGCATGGCCGCTTACCGTGGCCTCGTGTACGACACACCGGGTTTCAGCGACTACTTTTTTGCCGCCACGCCCTTGCGTGAAATTGCCGAACTCAACATCGGCTCGCGCCCTGCGGCACGCCCCAAAGGCGGCAACGCACAGCCGCGCATTGAAGACTTGCGCGCCATTCCCTGGGGCTTTAGCTGGGGCCAATGCCGTTTGACACTGCCCGGTTGGTTGGGCTTTGGCTCGGCGGTGGATCAGTTCATCCACCACCACCCCACGCTCAAACCCAAAGACGCGCTGGCCTTGCTGCAAAAAATGCAGCGCCAATGGCCGTTCTTTCGCTCACTCTTGTCCAACCTCGACATGGTGCTCGCCAAGAGCGATCTGGGCCTTGCCTCACGCTACGCCGAGTTGGTCAGCGACACGCGCTTGCGTAAGAAGATTTTTGGTTTGATCGAAGCCGAGTGGCACCGAACCTCCGACGCATTGAAGCGCATCACGGGCGACAAGCAACGCTTGGTCAACAACGCAGCGCTTGAGCGCTCCATGCGCCACCGCTTCCCCTACATCGACCCGCTGCACCATTTGCAAGTGGAGCTGATTCGCCGCTACCGCGAAGGCCAAGCCGACGAACGTGTGCAGCGCGGGATTCACTTGTCGATCAACGGGATTGCGGCGGGGTTGCGTAATACGGGTTAGAGGCTTGACGGGAGACAGGTCTCCAGTGTGCGCGCCTTGCGTTACTTCACCAGCAATACAGGTTTTTTGCAAGAAGCTAAAACGCGCTGTGCGACTGAGCCGATCAATAGATCAAGAATGCCAGATCGGCCTTTGGCTCCCATCACCACCAAGTCAAATTTTTTGTCGGCTACTTCAGAGATGACCTGCGCGACATGCCCCGTTTGAATCATGCAGTCATGTTGAACACCTGCTTTAACGAGAACTGCAAGCGCTGGTTTTAGCTCTTTGTCGCTGATGTCGCGCAAGTAATCACTAATTGCTTCTTTGCCAACAAATTGCTTGGCGTGTTGCAAACCTTGATCGTCGTGAACGCTAATCAAAGTAATGCGGTCTTGCGAGCGAAGATTTGAAGCCAGCTTAGCCGCATATTTGACAGCATTGAGAGAGGATTTAGAACCATCGACAGCAACCAAAATTTTCATAACTGCTCCATTTTTAAATATCACGTGTGTTGTTGGTAGATCAGACATCGCAATGTCAAAGAACCGACAGTTGCAATGCAGATTATGTCTTTAACTTTACTGAAACGCCACTTCGTTAAAGCTGCGCAGTTTGCGGCTGTGCAGATGTTCCACGCCGCTGCTGCGTAGCAGCTCCATCGCTCTGATGCCAATGCGCAGGTGTTGCCCCACACGTTCACTGTAAAAATGGTTGGCCATGCCGGGTAGTTTGATCTCGCCGTGCAGCGGCTTGTCACTTACGCACAGCAAGGTGCCGTAGGGCACGCGGAATCTAAAACCGTTGGCCGCAATCGTGGCCGACTCCATATCCAGCGCCACGGCGCGGCTTTGGCTAAAGCGTCTTTGCGGTGTGTTGTCGGGCAGTAACTCCCAGTTGCGATTGTCAGTACTGGCAACGGTGCCGGTGCGCATGACGCGCTTGAGTTCGGCTCCCGCACATTCGGTCACGTCTTCCACCGCACGTTCAAGAGCCAGCTGAATTTCTGCCAGCGCTGGGATCGGTACCCACAGCGGGAGCTCTTCGTCCAGCACGTGGTCTTCGCGCACGTAGGCGTGTGCCAGCACGTAGTCGCCAAGCTGCTGGGTGTTGCGCAGACCCGCGCAGTGCCCCAGCATGACCCATGCGTGTGGGCGTAGCACAGCAATGTGATCGGTGATGTTTTTGGCGTTAGCGGGCCCCACGCCAATGTTGACCATGGTGATGCCGCTGCGATCGGCGCGCACCAGGTGGTAGCCGGGCATCTGCGGCAGGCGCGGTGGTGGTTGCCCTTGTTTGTCGTGGGCTTGATCGGTCAAGCCGACCCGGCGCGTGATGACGTTGCCCGGCTCGATAAAAGCGATATAGGGACTGCTGGGGTCTTGCATGGCGCTGCGTCCCAGTTTGACGAACTCGTCAATGTAGAACTGGTAGTTGGTAAACAAAACAAAGTTTTGAAACCACTCGGGCGCTGTCCCCGTGTAGTGGCGCAGGCGCTGTAGCGAGTAGTCCACACGCGGCGCGGTGAATAAGGACAGCGGCTCGGGCTGCCCGTCTTTGCTTTGCCATGTGCCGTTGGCAATGCCGTCGTCCATCGCTGTCAGGTCGGGTAGATCAAAGATGTCGCGCAGTAACTCGCGCCTTGAAGGGGTGAGCGAGCCTTCAATCGGATCATCGGCTTGCAGTGAAAAGTAGACGGGGATGGGTTGATCGCTCACGCCCACTTCCAGCGTCACGTCATGGTTTTGCAGCAGCAGTGTGAGCTGCTCCAAGTAGTAGTTGGCATAGAGGTCTGGGCGCGTGAGTGTGATCTCGTAAGTGCCAGGCCCGGCCACAAAACCGTAGCTGAGGCCGCTGCTGGTTTGCAGGCGCGAGACCGTCTCGGTACGCAGCCGTACATAGGGATAGCAAGCTCGTACGTGGGTTGTGAAATCGGTACCCGTCACAAACTCACGAAACGCTTGACGTAGATGCGATACGCCCGTTTGGTAAATGTTTTGGATTTGCGCGACAGCGCTGGGTGCATCGGTGCAGTGAATGGGCGCAACCGGTGCGGGTGTGTGAAGATGTGTGTGGGTCATATATGCCAGCGCTGGGCTGCCTCCTTTAGTAATTGTTGATCGCCACTGCCGATCAATTCCAAGGAGGGCTTGCTAGTTACACGAGGCATGAGTTGCACGAGTTCTGCGAGTCGCTTGGCGACGGCTGCACCATTATCCACAATGCGGATGTTGGGGCGAGCCCAGCGGCGAAAGTCATCCGCGATCAAAGCGTAATGCGTGCAGCCCAGCACCAAGGTGTCGTAGTCACCGGCTTGCGCTAAAAATTGTCGGCAAGTTTGTTCGACTTCTGGCCTAGTGACCGCGCCGATGGCGTATCCCTCGATCAAATCAGCCAGCCCCGTACACGCGATACACGTGAAGCTGGCTTGCGCCTCAAGCGAGGCCTTGAGCGCTAAAAACTTGGCACTGGCCAGTGTTGCGCGCGTGGCCAGTACAGCAATGCGTTTGGTTGTTGATAAAGCCACCGCAGGCTTAAGCGCTGGCTCGATGCCCACGATGGGCAGCTGCGGGTAGCGCTCGCGCAGCACATGAATCGCTGCTGCGGTTGCCGTGTTGCAGGCAACGACCAAGGCTTTGATCTGGTGCTGCTCGATCAGCTCTTGCGTCACGGCTAACGAGCGCCCCGTCACTTCTTCTTGGGACTTATCGCCATACGGGTTATGGGCGCTGTCGGCGTAGTAAACAAAGGCTTCGCGGGGCAGGGCGACTTGTAGCGCCCGCAAAATTGACAAGCCGCCTATGCCTGAGTCGAATACACCGATCATCATGACGCTGAGAGCTGTCCGGTTGCAGCACGCTCACGCGCCAATTGCACCGCCTTATGAAGTTGTGCTTGCAACATCTGCACATCAGGTATGTGATCCCAATACTGCGCGACACGGATATTGGCGGCACTCAAATCCATCAACTCCACTTGCTCAGAGTCAGCAGATGCACATAGGATGAGGCCAATCGGTGCCTCTTCACCAGAGGCGCGGTCGTGTTTATCTAGCCAGCGTAAATACAGCTCCATTTGCCCTTTGTGCGCAGGCTGAAACTTCTCCAGTTTGAGCTCTACCGCCACCAAGCGGCGCATATGGCGGTGATAGAACAAAAGATCGAGGTAGAAATCATCGGCTCCTACGCTCACCCTTTTTTGCCGAGCTACAAAAGTAAAACCAGCCCCCATCTCGAGCAAAAAGCGTTCCATATCGCGCAAGATGGCGCTCTCTAAATCGCGCTCGCTGTAGCCATTAGGTAGACCTAAAAAGTCCAGCATATAAGGATCACGAAACACCATGTCAGGTGTCATTTGCCCGCCGTCTCTCAGGTGGCTGATCTCGCTAGCAATCAGGTCTTCAGACTTTTTTGCCAAAGCGCTGCGCAAGTAAAGCTGACTGCTAATGCGCTCACGTAAGGTGCGGACACTCCAACGTTCAATGCGGCACATCTCGGCGTAGTATTCGCGCTCTAGGGGCTGCTTGAGAGGTAAAAGCTCGACGAAGTGACTCCAACTCAATTGTCGTGACAGTGACGCGACAATCTTTTCATCTGGTAGGGCAACGGCAAACTGCACCATGCGACGCAAACCACGTAATCCAAATGCTTCGCCATACTCACTCACCAATTGTGTCGACAGTGTCGACACTATCTTTTCCCCGTATTCCGCACGACCATCGGCCAGTATTTCCCGCTGAATCCGCGCACCCATCTTCCAGTAAAGCATCGTCAGCGCACTGTTGGCCGTAGTCGATACAAACTGCCGCGCTTGCTCAATCAAGCCTTTGAGGTCTTGGATTAAGTCCTTACTTGGCGTACTGGCAGTTTGCAGTTTGGACATTTGTAGCCTTGGATTAGCTTTTAATACCAATGCCCTTGAACTCACCTGTGGCAATGCGCTTCTCCCACTCAGCAGGGCCGGTGATGTGGGCGCTGGTGCCGCCCGAGTCGACCGCCACGGTGACGGGCATGTCGACCACGTCAAACTCGTAAATCGCTTCCATGCCGAGGTCGGCAAAGCCCACCACTTTGGCGTGCTTGATGGCCTTGGACACAAGGTATGCCGCGCCGCCCACGGCCATGAGGTAAGCCGATTTGTGTTTCTTGATGGCCTCAATAGCTGTTGGGCCGCGTTCGGCTTTGCCCACCATCGAGATCAAACCCGTTTGCGACAGCATCATCTCGGTGAACTTGTCCATGCGGGTGGCGGTGGTGGGGCCTGCGGGGC
>CAZAIW010000153.1:0-5425 GCA_964485285.1 uncultured Burkholderiaceae bacterium
CCGCTTGCTGGCTTGCTAGTAGCGGGGTTTTTTTCAGATTGCTTCTTTATGAGTTCAACATTTTTATCAAAGACGCCATCAGCCGCTGCGCTGGGTCCTTGGTTTGCTTTGGCCCTAGCATGTCTGTTTTTTGCCACGCAAAGTGACCGTTTTTTAAGTGGCACCAATTTTTCACTCATCATGCAGCAAGTTATGGTGGTCGGCGTTTTGGCCATTGGTCAAACGCTGATTATTTTGACGGCAGGCATTGATCTGTCGTGCGGCATGGTGATGGCACTGGCCAGCATCGTGATGACGAAATTTGCCGTTGATTTAGGACTGCCTCCCATGCTGTGCATGGTGGCCGCGCTGGCCGTTGGTGCGGGGTTTGGGTTTGTTAATGGCATCTTGGTCACCAAGATGAAGCTGCCCTCGTTCATCGTGACGCTGGGGACGCTCAACATTGCATTTGCCATCACGCAAATTTATTCGCATTCGCAAACCGTCACGCATTTGCCATCCACATTGGTGGCGCTTGGTAAAACGTTCTCGGTGGGCGGTACCGAAATCAGCTTTGGTGTTGTGCTCATGCTGGCGCTGTACGCTCTCACGTGGTGGCTTTTGCGCGATAGTGCGCGTGGCCGCCATGTCTATGCGGTGGGTAACAACGCCGAAGCAGCGCGGCTAACGGGCATTTCCGTTGATCGATTGCTGCTGTGGGTTTATGTGCTGGCGGGCATTTTTTATGGTATCGCGGCGTGGCTGACCGTGGCGCGTACCGAGGTCGGTGATCCGCAAGCCGGGCAGACCGATAACTTAGATGCCATCACCGCCGTGGTGCTGGGCGGCACCAGCTTGTTTGGTGGACGCGGCATCGTGCTGGGGTCGTTGGTGGGTGCCATGATTGTGGGTGTTTTTAGAAATGGCTTGACGCTGATGGGCGTGGCCTCGGTTTATCAAACACTCATCACCGGCATTTTGGTGATCTTGGCGGTTAGTGCGGATCAGCTCTCCCGCAAAAGCGCACGTTAATCAGGAGTTCAAACATGACGAACACAACTCCCAAAATTGTTCTGCAAGGGCGCGGATTGACCAAACGTTACGGCAAAGTCACAGCACTTGATGGCGCTGATTTTGATCTGTATGACGGCGAAATTTTGGCCGTGATTGGTGACAATGGCGCTGGCAAATCCAGCTTGATTAAAGTTTTATCGGGTGCGGTACAGCCCGATAGCGGAACGTTGACCTTAGATGGCAAGGCCGTCCATTTCAAAAGTCCCATGGACGCACGCAGGGCGGGCATTGAGACGGTCTACCAAGACCTTGCGGTCGCACCCGCGATGACCATTACCGAGAATTTGTTTTTAGGTCGCGAGGTGCTTCGTCCGGGTTTCATCAGTCGATTTTTAAAGTTGCTGGATAAGCGTGAGATGCTGGCGCAGGCCAAGTCGCATATGGCCGATTTGCAAATCGGTATTCGATCGATGAGCCAAGCCGTCGAGACTTTGTCGGGGGGGCAGCGTCAAGGTGTTGCGGTGGCGCGTAGTGCGGCTTTTGCGCGTCACGTCGTCATCATGGATGAACCCACGGCGGCGCTGGGCGTGAAAGAAAGCGCCATGGTGCTGGAGCTGATTCGTCGCGTGCGCGAGCGCGGTTTGGCCGTCATTTTGATCTCGCACAACATGCCGCATGTGTTTGAGCTGGCCGACCGCATTCACATTCAGCGCTTGGGTAGCCGTATTGCCGTGGTCAATCCCAAGACCATCTCGATGACGGATGCCGTGGCGGTCATGACAGGAGCAAAACCGGTGTCAGAATTGGGGGCATGAACATCACCCCCAAGGTAGAGGACTCCCATGCTGTTGACACCGCTTGGCGCTAACGAGCGCCGATTGATGAATATCGTGCGCCAGCACGGTACGGTGGCGCGTCACAAAATTGTTGAGCAAATGGACGTGACGGCGCAGGCTGTCGGGCAAATCACCAAGCGACTCGATCAATACAACTTGTTGCTGCATCACAAAGCCGTTACGGTAGGGCTGGGGCAACCACCCAAGCCCATTTCCATACGCGCAGAAGGCGCCTACAGCATGGGTATCAAGCTGGGGCGACGTCACACCGACGTGGTGCTGGTTGATTTGTTAGGCCAAGTCCGTGAGCGCCACAGCATCGTCTATGCGGCACCCGTCGTGCGTGATGTGCTGCCGCGTATTGCACAGCACATCACGCAGCTACAAACGCAACTTGAAGCGCAAGGCGGTGCGCTGACCGGGGTGGGCGTTGCCGCACCCTTTGCGCTGGGGGGTTGGCATAAGTTGCTGGGACTCTCGCAAGAGCAAGCCGATGAGTGGCATGCGCTCGATTTAGTCGCTGCGGTGCAAGCCATGACACCGCGTCCCGTGCGACTGGCCAAAGATACGGCAGCCGCGTGTATTGCCGAGTTACTCAACGGGCAGGGTCGGCAGACGCACAACTTCCTGTACATTTTTATCGATACGTTTGTTGGTGGCGGCGTGGTGCACGATGGGCGTTGGCTGGCGACGACGCATGGCAACGCAGGCGCTATCGCCTCCGTGCCGATGCAAACGCGCCTACCGGCTGATCAGTTGCTGGATCATGCTTCCATTTGGGAGTTAGAGGAGAGGCTGCACCTAGCCGGACTCGATCCTGCCGCCGCATACGATCAGCGTGCTTTGCAACCCAACTACCTCGCCCACACCGAAGCGTGGTTAGATGCAGCAAGTCATTCTTTGGCGTTTGCGATTGTGAGCGGTACAGCGCTGCTCGATACCGATGCGGTGGTGATAGATGGCTCGATTGACGGGCAACTGCTGGCGCAGCTGATGGCGAAAACACAGCTTGCGCTGGATGACTTTAATTGGGAGAGCTTGTGGCGGCCCCAATTGCTCAAAGGTTTGGTTGGCGCTGACGCGGGTGCGCTGGGCGGGGCGCTTTTGCCGCTGCACGAATACTTTTATGCGCTCTAGCGCCCGCGCCCATGAGTGAGACGATCATGTCCCCGGATGAGACGTTGATGGCGATGGCACTTGATGAGGCACGCGCCGCAGGACTTCGCGGCGAGGTGCCCGTAGGAGCCTTGCTGGTCAAGGCGGGCGAGGTCATCAGCTTTGGAGGCAATGCGGTGATTGGCCTGCACGACCCCACCGCGCACGCAGAGATCATTGCACTGAGAGCGGCGGGAGAGGCGCTGAAAAACTATCGCCTGCCCGATTGCGAGCTGTACGTTACGCTGGAGCCATGTGCCATGTGCGCGGCGGCCATGATTCACGCTCGCATCAAGCGCGTGGTGTTTGGTGCGAGCGATCCCAAAACCGGAGCAGCGGGAGGCTTGATCAATGTCTTTGATACCACGTTCAACCACCACACGCAGGTACAAGGTGGTGTGTTGGCAGAGCCGTGCAGCGAATTGCTCAAAGATTTTTTTAGGAACAAGCGCGAGGCGGCCAAGTCTTAAGGTGCGGGGATAATGATGCGCATCTATGGCTCATCTCTACATTTATTCCCCATCGGGCGCTGTGCGCGACAAAGTCGGCTTTCGGCGCGGCGTTAAACGCTTAGAGGCACAAGGCCATCAAGTCGAGATAGACCCCGGTGCACTCATCAGTTACCAACGATTTGCCGGCAACGATGAAGTGCGGCTAGCGGCCTTATCCCGCGCGGCCTCCAGCCAGGCTGATCTGGTGCTCATCAGTCGCGGCGGCTACGGACTGACACGCTTGCTACCAAGCATCCCTTACAAAGCTATCGCCAAGTCAATTGAACGCGGTACGCGCTGGATGGGCTATAGCGATTTTTCCGCTTTGCAGTCGGCCTTGTACGCTCGCACGGGCGCTGCATCGCTCTCGGGCTGCGCCTTGTTGGCTGATTTTGGTGACGAGAGCTCGCCCGATGAAATCACACAAGCTTGTTTTGACGATGTCCTGCAAGGACAGTGCGAAGGGGCAGGGTGGACGCTTCCCAAAACAAAGGCCGAGCAGTTGTACCTCGCGCCGTATGCCAAAAAACCTTTATCAATCAAAGCGGATGGTTTATGGGGCGGTAATTTATCGGTGTTAACCAGCTTAATCGGCACGCCGTATTTACCGAGCATTCAAGGCGGTGTGCTGTGGTTTGAAGATACGGGCGAGTCGCCGTACCGAGTGGAGCGCATGCTGACCCAGTGGTTGCACGCCGGCATTTTGGCCCAGCAAAAGGCGATTGTGCTCGGGCAATTTACCGATGCCAAGCTTTATCCGCATGACAAAGGTTTCACCATGAAAACGGTTGCTTCGTGGCTACGCAGTCAATTGAAAGTGCCCGTTTTAACGGGGCTGCCGTTTGGTCACGTGCCCACCAAGGTGGTGCTGCCTTTTGGGCAACCGGTAAGATTATGGTGTGATGGCAGCGATGCGCTGCTGCTGTGGGATGACCTTTAAAAACGTCAATAGGAATAGACATGAAAACCGTATTCAAACGATTAACGCAACTGCTGTTGGGTCTGCTGTTGGTGCTGTCTTTAGGGTTGGGTGTCTATGCCTACAAAGCTTTTCCCACCCTGAATGGCGAGGCACGCCTTGCAGGTTTGTCAGCCGATGTCAGCATCCGGCGTGATCTATCCGATGTCACCCACATCGAGGCTCAAAACACACTGGACGTGTGGCGAGCCATGGGCTACACACACGCGCAAGAACGCGGTTGGCAAATGGAATTTAATCGACGCTTGATGCATGGGGAACTCTCCGAAATGCTGGGCGCGGCCACGCTGGAGACCGACAAATTGATGCGAACGCTGGGCATTATTCCTGCAGCCAAAGCACAGTTTGCCAATTACCCGCCCGATGTCCAAGCGGCGCTGGAGGCTTATGCGCAAGGGGTCAATGGGTTTTATGCATCCAGTAGCCAAGCGCTTTCACCCGAGTTCCACATCGTGGGCATCAAACCGGGGCGATGGGAGGCCACGGACAGTGTGGGCTGGGCGCTGGTTATGGCGCTAGACCTTGGCGGCAATTGGGGAGCCGAGTTTGTACGGCTATCGAGCTTGCAGGTCTTATCGACAAAAGAGCTTTGGCAAATGATGCCAGCTTACACCGGTGAAGCGCCCGCCACGTCAGTTGATCTTGCCAAGCTGTACAAAGACTTGGATGTATTCGTCAAACCGCCTGCGAAATCTGCCGCTCAACCCGCTGCGCTTGATGTCGCCATGGGTGAGCGCTGGAGTGACGCATTAGGCAAGGACATCAACGATTGGGCGAGCGGCCTTGGGCACGTCGATAGCCGAGGCTCCAACAATTGGGTAGTGGCGGGCAGCCATACTGTATCGGGCAAACCACTGCTCTCCAATGACCCACACCTAGCTTTAAGTGCGCCAGCCGTTTGGTATTTTGCGCACTTGAAATCGCCCGAAATCGATGCCATCGGGGCAACCTTGCCGGGTCTGCCCTTTGTG
>CAZAIW010000154.1:0-5419 GCA_964485285.1 uncultured Burkholderiaceae bacterium
CGCTGCGCACACCGACCAAGGACGCGGAAGACATCAAACTAGAAAGTGGCGCAGCCAAGCAATTGCTGGTTGATCCCAGCACACAAGTCGAAGTGCCGGGGCTAGGTGATCGGGGCCCGCGTTTGCTATCCAAACAAGCCTTAGCCGGTGTGATCGAGCCGCGCGTCGAGGAGATTTACACCCTCGTGCAGCAAGCCATTCAAAGCTCGGGCTACAGCGAAGTGCTCTCCTCGGGCATCGTGCTCACGGGTGGCTCTTGCGTGATGCCCGGCATGGTCGAGCTAGGCGAAGACATCTTCTTAAAGCCAGTGCGCCGCGCGACACCTCGCTACAACAGCAACCTAGCCGACATCGTGGCGCAAGAACGCACCGCCACCGTGATGGGACTTTTAGAAGAGGCTCGTCTCGCCAGGGCGCGTGGCTACAAAGCGGCACAGCAAACCGGAACGGTCAAGAACGCCTACGGCCGACTCAAAGATTTCTTTCTCAGTAACTTTTAATCATTCACTTTTTTTCAAACCTAAGGAGCGCACCATGACCACTACGACCCATACGGACACCACCACCCATCTTGGCATTGACATGATTGAGGACAACTTCAATCTGGGCACGCAAATCAAAGTCATCGGCGTGGGCGGCGGCGGCGGCAACGCCGTGCAGCACATGATTGACCGCAAAGTGCAAGGCGTGGAATTTATTTGCGCCAATACCGATGCACAGGCCTTGTCCAGAAGTGCCGCGCATAAAGTCATCCAATTGGGATTGACTGGACTGGGCGCTGGCAGCAAACCCGAAAAAGGACGCGAAGCCGCGCTCATGGCAGAAGAAGATATTCGCGTGGCGATTGATGGGGCGCACATGCTCTTCATTACAGCGGGCATGGGCGGAGGCACCGGCACTGGCGCAGCCCCTGTGGTGGCTCGCATTGCGCGTGAGATGGGCATCTTGACCGTAGGCGTGGTCACCAAGCCCTTTGATTTTGAAGGCGGCAGACGCATGAGCAATGCCGAGACAGGCCTGCAAGAGCTGGAGGCCAATGTGGACTCGCTCATCGTTGTGTTGAACGAGAAGCTGCTGGAAGTGTTAGACGACCCCAGTGAAGACGAAGCCTTTGCCTACGCCAACGATGTGCTGAAAAATGCGGTGGGCGGCATCGCCGAAATCATCAACGTTCCAGGCAACGTCAACGCCGACTTTGAAGACGTGCGCACCGTGATGGGCGAGACCGGCAAAGCCATGATGGGCACGGGCATCGCCCAAGGCGAAGACCGCGCCCGCCGCGCCGCCGAAGAAGCCATTGCTTGCCCACTCTTAGAGGGTGTGGACTTATCGGGTGCCAAAGGCGTGCTCGTCTTGATTACGGCGGCCAAAGGTTCGCTCAAACTGTCCGAGTCGCGCCTTGCCATGAACACCATCCGCGCTTACGCCGCGCCCGATGCACACGTCATCTACGGCACCGCGAGCGACGACGAGCTAGAGGGCAACATCCGCGTGACCGTGGTGGCTACAGGCTTGCAGCGCAAAGGCGGCTCGCAAGGCAAACCGCACATCCAAGTGCTGCGTACCGGAACCGACAACGTGCCGATTTTGGACACGCCCATTGCCGGCGTTGGCGCTGCTGCGGCGCAATTGGCACAAACGGCACAAGCCATGCCCGGCATGGGCATCAGCGCCGGAGGCATCAACGCCTTTGCGCCCAGCACCACCACCAACCCCAGCAGCTATGCAGGCTACGCGCCCACCATCGCTGCGGCACCAGCCGCCATGCCGAACGCCGCGCCTTACGGTGCATCGGATATTCCGGCCATCTACCGCAACCGCACACAGGCCGCCGACAAAGTCAACGCTTTATCGTCGGGTGGTATGGATGATTTGGAGATTCCAGCGTTCTTGCGCAAGCAGGCGGACTAAATAAAATTAGTCTCATGCTGGCACAAAGAACACTTCAATCTTCCACTCAAGCCACAGGGGTTGGACTGCACAGTGGCGAGCGCGTGGACATCACGCTCTCGCCCGCGCCCGTGAACACGGGCATCGTGTTTAGACGCACCGACATTGCCAACGCGCAAGATATTGCGGTGCGCACCCATAGCGTCAGCGACACCCGCATGGCCTCCACCATCTCGTCGGCTAACGCCAAAGTGCAAACCATCGAGCACCTGATGTCCGCCTGCGCGGGACTTGGCATCGACAACCTCTACGTGGACATCACGGCTGAGGAAGTCCCCATCCTCGACGGCTCAGCCGCCAGCTTTGTCTTTTTGCTGCAAAGCGCAGGCATTGCCTTGCAAGACGCGCCGCGCCGCTTTGTGCGCGTGACAAAACCGATAGAGGTGCGCAGCGGCGAAGGAAAAAATCTAAAGTGGGCCAGACTTGACCCGCTGCATGGCTACACGCTGACCTTTGAAATTGACTTTGATCACCCTGCCGTTGACGGCACCGGGCAAGCCGTCACGTTTGATTACGGCACCGGGCGCTACGCCAGAGACATCGCTAGGGCGCGTACCTTTGGCTTTACCAAAGACGTAGAGATGCTCAGAAACAATGGGCTGGCGCTAGGGGGTGGGCTGGACAACGCCATCGTGATGGACGACGACAAAATCTTAAACATCGAAGGGCTGCGCTACGACGCAGAGTTTGCTCGCCACAAAATTTTGGATGCCATGGGCGACCTCTACGTGCTGGGCAGTCCGCTACTGGCCAGCTACAGCGCCTTTCGCTCGGGGCACGCCATGAACAACCAACTGCTGCGGGCTTTGCTGGATGCGCCCCAGTCGTGGGAATACGTGACCTTTGAAAACGCCGCCGATGCGCCCAGCGGCTTTGCTGAACTACCTAAAGCTTGGTAGCAGCGTGGGCATCAAAGCCCGCAGGCGTTAGTCTTTCACCATGCTGGCGAGCTCGCCACTTTCGTACATCTCCATCATGATGTCCGAGCCGCCGATGAACTCGCCCTTGACGTAGAGCTGCGGAATCGTTGGCCAGTTGCTGTACTCTTTAATGCCTTGGCGGATGGCGGGGTCTTCCAGCACATTGACGGTTTGAATCGCCTTGGTGTCCACGCCAACCGCCTTCAAAATTTGAATCGCACGCCCCGAAAACCCGCACTGCGGAAAGCTAGCGGTGCCCTTCATAAAAAGCGTGATGTCGTTGCCTTTAACAAGCTCGTCGATGCGTTGCTGCGTTGCGTCCATGTGGTGTGTCCTTCCAGTGTGTGGCGTTGTGATCGGGCTATTTTAGTTTGCCTCCCGAGCAACGCGCAGTCCCGGCAAGATCGCATCGGCTGGTAACGTGCTCAAACCCTTGCGCGCGCAACAGTTCGCGCACCGCATGGGCTTGGTCATAACCATGCTCCAGCAGCAGCCAGCCACCGCCTTTGAGGTGATGCGGCGCATCCTGCACGATGCGGCGCATCGCGTCCAGTCCATCGGCTCCGCTAACCAGCGCCATGCGCGGTTCATGCGCCAGCGCGGCTAGATGTGCGTCGCCCTCGGGGATGTAGGGCGGGTTGCTCACAATGACATCAAAACGCTCATTTTGGGGTAAATTTTCAAGCCAGTTGCTTTGCAAGCCAATCACAGCAAGGCCTAGAGAGGATGCATTCCTGCAAGCCATATCTAATGCGGCCTTCGAGGCATCGACCAATGTCATTTTCACGTTTGGACGCACTGATTGAATCGCCAGACCAATCGCCCCGCTACCCGTGCCAAGGTCGAGCACGCACGGTGCCTCATCGGGGGCGGCATCGCTGCGCGGGATCACCTCCAGCGCCCACTCCACCAGCACCTCGGTGTCGGGGCGGGGGTCTAGCACATCGGGCGTGACGCGCAGGGTCAAGCCAAAAAATTCTCGCTCACCCGTGATGTACGCCACCGGCTCACCTGCAAGGCGGCGCTGCACAAAACTGGCAAAGGTTTGCTGCTGCTCGGGGGTCAACGCATCGGCGCTGTGCGAGACCAGCCACGCGCGGTCATGCGTTGACCGCTGCAAGGCGCACAGCAGCAGCATTTGCGCGTCAAGGCGCAAAAGGCCTTGGGTGATGGCCTGACTTAATACCTGGTGAACCGTGTCAAGCTGCACGCTTATTTTTAATCTCTTCACACCAACTAAAAATTTGCTCCGCACTGGCTAGCGCGTCTGAAACCTTACTAGAACGGATGTCTAGTGCAAGTTCATAGTCCGCCTTATTTCTTTCTACTCGCAACTTATGTGCAAACTTTGCTATTTTCCCAGCCACTGTCCTTCCCGGCTGAAGACTGCGGCCATAGCTAGCGGCGCGTTCGATAATTTTTTGATGACTCGATTCGTTCGCGGCTTGGATTAGGGCAAACGCATCAAATGAAGCGTCAACGATATGCAAACTAGCGTAATAAGCACGAGAAATAACGCTACGCATGACAGCATCACTGGTGTCCGTTGGTAACTCAGCCAATCTTTTGGCTAAACCTAGCAGGTCATGCGGCTTGCAACTCATGTGAATCCACGTGTCTAAACTCTGTGCTCAATTTTGATAAATCCCAAGTGGGTAAATCGATCAAACGGTCTGCAAGCTCCGACTCCAGCTCCATTTCTGTTTGAAAGTCGCCCACAAACTCAATCACAGTCGAAAGTCCAAACCCACCTTCGTCATGAAAAATGTTTTTTTCAAACTCGATGTTTACGAATTTGATTTTTCTTTTTGATAGCAGTTCAAGCGCTATCGCAATCTCTGTTTTTAATTGATCTTCGTTTATGTCAAGTTGTGATAGCCAGTCAATAAGCGAATCCAAGCCCAACTTCAGATCGTCAACATCTAACCCCATGTGTTCTCTGACTTTTATCGTCTGCGCGGCCTCACTAATTGAACCAGCCTGTGCCATGTAGCCAGCTACTTTTCTCAAAATCAAGCGGTCATTTGTCGCATGCTGTAGCGCCAACTTCGCATATTCTTCGGCGCTACGCAAGTCGTTAATCAGTTTGAATGACAAAGCACTATTGATCAAAAAAGAAGCCGATTTGGGAACAAGTCTGTTAGCACTCTCCACCTCACGCCTCACGCCATCGGCATCCCATTTCAGCGCGGCAATTCCAGATCGCACCAAGCAAGCCGCAGCAGGATCACTTTGACGGAGTTTCTCGGCATCCCGCTCTATAGGTGCAATCTCAAAAATTGTGGCTGATCTATCAAGCTGCAATAGGCTCTCCAGCCTATTAAAAAGCGAGTTAGCGATAGTTTGAGGTTGAGCGGCAATCATTCGTTTAAGTTTACCGTCAATTCCCCACCGCCATCTCTTCGAGCAACTCCGCCTCTCTTGCGTGCTCCAGCGCGGTGATGATGTCGGCAAGGTCGCCCTCCATGATGCTGGTGAGTTTGTACAGCGTGAGGTTGATGCGGTGATCGGTCAGTCGCCCCTGCGGGAAGTTGTAGGTGCGGATGCGG
>CAZAIW010000155.1:0-5418 GCA_964485285.1 uncultured Burkholderiaceae bacterium
CAGTAGCAATGCTCCGCAAATCACCTTTTACAAGGGTCACTTGTGCGCTGTTCATGGCCACATCGGTGCCCGTACCCATGGCTATACCCACGTCAGCTTTTGCAAGGGCCGGTGCGTCGTTGATGCCATCACCTGCCATGGCTACTGTGCGGCCTTCCTTTTGCAACTTTTCAACCAGCGCCAGTTTGTCGACAGGCTTGACTTCACCGTGAACCTCGTCGATGCCCAACCGTGCGCCAACTGCTTTGGCTGTGGTTAACCCGTCGCCCGTTGCCATGATGATGCGGATGCCCGCCGCTTTGAGCGCATCCAAGGCTTCGGGGGTACTTATCTTGATAGGGTCGGACACCGCCAACAGTCCTGCAAGTTCGCCACCCACAGCCAAGTAAAAAACACTTGTACCTTCTGCTCTCAGGGTTTCTGCTTCTCGGGTCAATGCGGTGGTGTCAACGCCGAGTTGCTGCATCAAGGCTGTATTGCCGAGTGCAAGCTGTTTGCCTTCGACCAGACCACGCACGCCAATGCCGCTTGAAGACTCAAAACTCTCCACCTTCCCCAAAGGCAATTTGCGGTTGTGTGCAGCTTTCACAATCGCATCGGCCAAAGGATGCTCGCTGCCTTGGTCAAGGCTTGCGGCCAGACGCAGCACTTCATCCGCATGGTGGCTACCTACTGAAATGGCCTTGTCGAATACGGGTTTTCCTTCGGTTAGCGTGCCTGTTTTATCCACAATCAAGGTGTCTATTTTGCGAAAGTTCTCTATCGCAGCGGCATCGCGGAACAGCACGCCAGAAGTGGCGCCTCGCCCGGTTGCGACCATGATCGACATAGGTGTTGCTAACCCTAATGCGCAGGGGCAGGCAATGATAAGCACGGCGACTGCATTGATAAGACCATAAACCCAGCCCTGGGCACCGCCCAACAATCCCCACGCAAGCAAGGTCAACATTGCAATGGAAATAACGGCTGCAACAAAATAGCCTGCTACCTTGTCGGCCATGCGCTGCATTGGGGCTTTAGACCGCTGCGCCTGTGCCACCATTTGCACAATCTGCGCCAGCACTGTGCGGCCTCCCACACGCTCTGTCCGCATGATGAGCGCCCCCGACGTATTCAAAGTGGCACCGATCAGTTTGTCTCCGGCCTGTTTCGTAACTGGCATCGGCTCACCCGTCAGCATGGATTCATCTACGCTACTGGTGCCCTCCAAAACGATGCCATCCACTGGCACTTTTTCACCCGGACGCACGCGCAGGCGGTCGCCCACATGTACATGGTTCAGATCAATATCAGCTTCAATGCCATTTTCTGCAATGCGGCGTGCCGTTTTTGGGGCAAGACCCAGCAAGGACTTGATGGCTGCACCTGTCTGTGAGCGGGCTTTCAATTCCAGTATCTGCCCCAGCAAGGTCAGCGAGATGATGACAGCCGCCGCCTCAAAATACACGGCAACACGCCCCATGGACATAAAGGCATCGGGGAAGACTTGCGGAGCCATCGTGGCGACGACGCTGTACACAAAAGCCGCTCCTGTTCCCAAGCCAATCAGTGTCCACATGTTCAGACTGCGGTTGACGACCGATTTCCAACCGCGCACAAAAAAGGGCAGACCCGCCCACAACACGATAGGCAGGGTCAAACCTAGCTCAATCCAGCTTTGCAGTCGCATATCGAACCATTGCGAGCGATGGCCGAGCATGGCGAGCACTGTGACCGCAACCGTCAGCGGCAATGTCCACCAAAACCGATTCTTGAAATCCTGCAATTCCGGGTTGTCTTCTTCGTCCAAGCTGGGTAATTCTGGCTCTAGCGCCATGCCGCACTTGGGGCAATCACCCGGATGATCTTGCTTGATTTCCGGGTGCATGGGGCAGGTGTAGACGGTACCTGCCGGGGCAGGAATGCTGCTGTGCGCAATTGTTGAAGTCGCTGGAGTAAGGTATTTGTGTGGAGCAGCGGAAAATTTCGCCTTGCAACCTGCGCTGCAAAAGTAAAAGGTATGGCCTTCGTGCGGATGTGAATGCTTGGCATCAATGTTCACAGCCATGCCACAAACAGGGTCTTTCAGTGCAGGTACTACCGCGTCATGGGTCGCACGAGTGTGGTTAGCACAACAGCTTGCTTTAGCGTTGGCTGTGCCATCTGTATCGGGTCTGTGCTGATGTGAGTGTTCCATGTCGGACTCCTTTGCAAATTCAATAGGCATAGCTTAAACTCCGTAGTCAACTACAGAGTCAAGTGATTTTTTACCATGATCGACCTACAAGCCCATATCCAACAATACAAAGCAGACCCTGAATCGGTTTACAACACTTGGTTTGTCGGTGCGGAGTCGCGACTGAAAGCGTTTCGCGCTATTCGTCATGGTGTGAAAGACGCGGCGCAACACATTGCGCAAGGCACTTTCGGGAATGACTTCAAGGGTTCAGCACTGGAGGTCGTTTTGTCAGCAATAACCGAGCAAAAGCAGGTGTTTGAGGGCGCTGCGCATCCGTTCTACTGGAAACCCAAGTTACGGATACCGGACATTTACGAAAATGAAGCCAACCAAAAACTGTTTGGCGCATTCCTTTCCACTTGCTTGAACGCCAGTCGCGAGGATCAAGTTTTGGGCGAAATCAGCCGTCTGGCAAACGCCAAAATAAAGGGTATCGGCCCTGCGGTCGCCAGCGTTCTCTACTTTCTGCACCCTACGTTCATTCCACCATTCAACACCGCAATTTTGAATGGCTACAACGCGCTGTTTAATACACGGCTGAAACTGGGGTCATGGGACAGTTACCTGACCATGCGTGAAACCATCATCAGTACAAACTTGGCGCATCGTGAGCTACTTTCCAAAGACTTGGGGGCTTTTGCAGGGCTGCTGTATGAAATTGGTACAGGTCGTTTGGTTGTTTCTGGCAATGCCGATACCGTGCTGGCAGACATACAGGCGCGTGCAGAGCAAGTGGCACGCAAACGCCATCAGCAGGTGGTCAACGCACAACGTGAGGAATCCGAGCATACCGAAATGCAGCACATGCTTATTCAAATAGGGCGGGCACTGAAATTTGACGTTCATGTGGCAAGAAATGACCGCCATCGCTCATGCAGTGGGGACAGCTTCTCCCAAATGACATTGCCTGAGTTACCACCATTGAACGGCAGCATGGCTGTGCAAGATACGGTTGGGCTAATTGATGTCCTCTGGCTTGACCGCACAACCCATTCGATTGTTGCAGCCTTCGAGGTCGAGAAAAGCACCTCTATCTACTCTGGCATATTGCGTATGAAAGACCTTGTGTCTGGGCTGGCGCATGAGTCTTGCCATTGCTACATTGCCGCGCCCAGATCGCGTGCGCACGAGGTCATGGCACAGCTTGCACGTCCATCACTCAACGATGAAAACGGTGTGGGTCAGTTTGGCTACTTACCATTTGATGACTTGCGGGAGCATTGCAATGCGATATGCAAGTTCGGTGGCGACCACCATGTGCTGCGAAAAATCGCGCAGTTCGGTATTCAGGCAGGTGCAACGGCATGACCATCGAAACACTGACCATCGGCAAGTTGGCCAAATCCGCAGGGGTGGGCGTAGAAACTATTCGCTACTACCAACAGCGTGGACTGCTGCCTGTCCCTGAGTCATCCGGCTCATACCGACACTACCCTGTGTCGCTAGGGAATCGCATTCGCTTTATCAAGCGTGCGCAGGAGCTGGGCTTTTCGTTGGAAGAAGTGTCTGAGTTGCTGTCACTGGAGGATGGCATTGACCGTACTTCTATCAGGCACATTGCCAGTGAACGGCTGGCAGAAATTAAAACCAAACTAGACGATTTGAATCGCATGAAAAAAGCGTTGTCGCATCTCATCCATGAATGCGAACATACGGGTACAGAACAACCTTGTCCAATCATTGCAACACTTACCGCAAATAGTCACTAGCGATAGCCATCCTGCCGTTGCTCAGGCAGGATGGCGTTAGCCCACTTACTTGTTAGCTTGAATGTCGGTGACGACAATTGCTCCACCAATTTTGTCGGCGCTGAATTTCACTTTGTCCCCTGCTTTAACTTTATCCAGCATTGCAGCGTCTTTCACCTGAAACACCATCGTCATGCCCGGCATATCAAGGTTCTTGATGTCACCGTGTTTGATAGTAATTTTTTTGTTTTCCAGATCGACCTTGCGGATTTCTCCATCGGTCATTTCCATTGACTTTGTGTCCGTCGCAGTGGCTTGCACAGGCGCGACTTTTTCTTGAGCAAACGCAGCTACTGATAGCGTGGCTGCAATAGCGAATATGAGTGAAGCGACATTAAATTTCTTCATGATTTATCCTTCTAAAAAATATGTGGGTGTTCAGTGCTTGTGTGTTGAGTGCCCGTCATCGGCCATAGCCTTACCACCGACCATAACGGCACCCTTCATGCCAGCGTCATAGTGTCCAGGTTGCAGGCATGCAAAATTCACCTTGCCCGCTTTGGTGAACTGCCAAATGATTTCACCTGATTTACCCGGTTGAACCGTGACCATATTCTCGTCAGCGTGCTCCATCTCTGGGTTCTTCTTCATCACTTCGTAGTGCTCTTTCAACTCCTTCTCTGTACCCAGCACCATTTCATGCTTGACCTTGCCAGAGTTTTTGACGATGAATTTGATAGTTTCGCCTTGTTTGACCATCACGTTGTCAGGGGTGAAGCGCATGGTATCCGTCATGTCCACTGTGATGGTGCGTTTGGCATTGGCAGCTTTGCCCGGTTTGCCGATAGCCTCTGAGTCCCCGTGTCCGCCCGCATGATCGCCACTGGCAAAACTGAGGGTAGTGGTCGATGCGAGCAGAACGGTCGAAGCGACTGCAATGATGGATTTGAGTTTCATGAAATTTCCTTTTCTGGGGGTTAAAAACTATCAATGGCCGGTATGGCCGGAGGGTTTACGTATTTGCACTTCTACGTCTTGTTTAGGCATGGTCATGCGCGGCATGGACTGGCCGCTTTGGCTGGCCTCCGCTTTGAACCGCGCTGGCTCGGGAATGGCACCCGTCCACTCAAACGCTACTTCGCCGGGTGGATGCTTGTACCAACCGGGGTCTTTGTAATCGCCCGGTTTTTGGTCTTTACGAACCTTGAGCACGGAGAACATGCCACCCATCTCCACTGAGCCAAAAGGGCCTGTGCCCGTCATCATGGGAACCGTGTTGTCCGGCAACGGCATTTCCATCTCTGCCATGTCCGCCATACCGCGTTCGCCCATGACCATATAGTCAGGTATCAGGTTGGTGATCTTCTTGGCAACACCACGATGCTCCACGCCGATCATGGTCGGCACGTCGTGTCCCATGGCGTTCATGGTGTGGTGGCTTTTGTGGCAATGGAATGCCCAATCGCCTTCTTCGTCAGCAACAAAGTCAATCTGCCGCATCTGCCCCACAGC
>CAZAIW010000156.1:0-2125 GCA_964485285.1 uncultured Burkholderiaceae bacterium
GTTGTTCAATGAGGATGGGACTATTTGATTTTATGACTTCGGGGTATTGAGTTAGCTCTAGGTGATTACCTAGATAAGTGGTACGCTGTAATTCATCATTTTTTGACATTCCATATCTTTGTACTTGTACATCTCCCGACAAGATAACTCTCTCAGCTACACCGTAGAGTTGCCCCATCTGAGATCGCCCTCTGTAGTCTGAATCTGGGCGATTGATGACTAATTGAATACCCTTGATGCTCATGTAGTCATCTTCTGCATAGTGGAGGGCTGTGTCACCAAATATTTTCAGTTTAAGATGCCCATCCTGCGCATATTGTGATGAAGAGAATTGAGTTAAGTAGTAATCATGCGCGGCTGAAGAGGTTGCTGACATTAAGTCGACGCTACTCTTTCCTGTATTGTGAAGCAAAGAAAAACTACCTAATGTGATAAAGCCCATCATGACGTATGGAATCAACGGGGAAAAGGCTGAAAGTGGTTTGAGAAACGGAGGCATCAAATTACTTTTGCTCGGAGAAGATCGTTTGTATTGATGACTCCCGTCAAAACATGTTTCTTGTTCACGGCGAGAATCGCGGTGATTCTATGAGTTTCCATCAAACTGGCGGCATCAACAGCTAACGATTGATCGTCAATGACCTTTGGATGAGGGCGCATGACTTCAGAAATAGGAGCGTTCAGCACATTAACTCCCTTTGATAACTCGCGTCTCAGATCGCCATCGGTAAAAATACCAATGGGATGACCCTCATCATCAAGTAAGACGGCTAGGCCTAATCCACACAGGCTCATTGTTTCCATCATGGCGAGAAAACTGCTGCCTGCTGCGACAACGGGAACAGTGTGTCCGGTTCGCATAAGGTCACAAACGCGCGTTAATAACTTACGTCCTAGAGCTCCGCCGGGATGGGTGGATGCAAAATCGGCAACGCTAAATCCCTTGCACTCTAAGCACGCAATAGCCAGTGCGTCTCCTAAAGCGAGCTGAACAGCTGTGCTGGCTGTGGGCGCTAAATTGAGAGGGCAGGCTTCCTGCTCGACAAACGTTGAAAGCGTGTAATCCGCATGGCGAGCCAAAGTAGATTCGAGATTGCCGGTCATTGCAATGATAGGCGTTTTAAGACGACGTAGATGAGGTAATACAACCGTCAACTCCGGTGCCTCCCCACTATTGGAGATCGCCAACACAATATCTTGAGCCGCGACCATCCCCAAATCTCCGTGACTCGCTTCTGCGGGGTGTACAAAAAAAGCAGGTGTGCCGGTTGATGCCAGCGTCGCTGCAATTTTTCGACCAATATGTCCGCTCTTGCCCATTCCCATCACAATGACCCGGCCTTTGCAGTTACAAAAAAGTTCAACCACATCAACAAAAGATGAGTTAATGGCGGTTTTTATGTGCTGCAAAGCGCGTGATTCGATGTCTAGTGTGCGATGAGCTGACAGAATGAAGGGATGCATAGTCATAGTAGAGAGGGGGATGCGCTGGGGAGTATCTTACTGCGCAAGCTGCCAAGGCACCTCTTGGACATCTCTTGACTTTCCAATAGGTGCGGCGGCTTTGGCATTTTGCACAGCGACAATATCTTCGGCAGACGGATACTTACCCAAAATGACATAGTCGAACACGCGCCGGGCAATAGGTGCTGCGTGTTCAGCTCCAAATCCTGCATTCTCTACGACGATGGCCACGGCAACTTGCGGAGACTCAAGCGGCGCAAACGCCATATAAAGAGCATGGTCGCGCAGATGCTCCTCTAATTTTCTGGAATCGTACTTGTCCTTTTGTCCAATGGTGACGGCCTGTGCTGTTCCGGTCTTTCCGCCACTGGTGTAACCAGCGCCTGCGAAGGCCCTCGCTGAGGTTCCTTCTGTTGGGACACCGCCAACCGCGCGATGAATGACCGCAATGTTTTCCGCTTTAAAGTTTAAATTGACGGGGTTTGTGCCGGGAATCAAAGTCTTGTTGCGTGTGATGGCATCTTGCGTGGCAAGCGCAAGCCTTGGCGTGTATTTAATGCCTCCGCTTGCCAGCGTCGCCGTGGCCGATCCTAACTGTAGCATCGTGAAAGTGTTGTAACCCTGCCCAATACCTAACGAAATAGTTTCTCCTGCATACCAT
>CAZAIW010000156.1:2135-5391 GCA_964485285.1 uncultured Burkholderiaceae bacterium
CTCAGGTTTCTTGTAATTGTTGCGCTTCCACTCGGTGCTGGGAAGAATCCCGCGCACTTCACCGGGAATATCGATTCCCGTCAACTGCCCAAAACCAAGCGGTTTCATGAAGTTATAGATCGCGTCAACGCCTAGTTCATTAGCTAGGGAGTAGTAGTAGACATTGCTGGACAAAACGATACTGCGGTACATGTCAACGGCACCCAGTCCGTGATCGTCATGACTGCGAAAGCGGTGATCCCCAAACATCCAATAACCGGGATCGTTGATGATGGTGGAGGCGCTGCGCTTACCTAGCTCCAAAGCTGCAAGCGCCATGAAGGGTTTATAAGTCGAGCCTGGCGGGTAAGTTCCGCGTAGCGCACGATTGAGTAAGGGCTTGTCAATCGAGCTGTTCAGCTCATTCCAGTTTTCCGTATCAATACCATCAACAAACAAATTAGGATCAAATGTTGGTTTGCTGACAAACGCCAAGATTTCACCGCTTCGAGGATCAATCGCAACCAGTGCACCGCGCCGCGCACCAAACAAATCTTCAACAAGCTTTTGCAGCTTAATGTCAATTGACAAAATGATGGTGTTACCCGGGGTTGCAGGAATCGTGGTTAATTTGCGGGTGGCACGCCCCCCGGCCGATGTTTCTACTTGTTCAATTCCGGTGGTGCCGTGGAGTTCCGACTCAAAACGCTGCTCTATTCCCAGCTTGCCGATATAGTCAGTGCCGCGATAGTTAATCGCGTCATCACTTTCGTCAATGCGCGATTTTTCTGCCCCATTCATGCGTCCAATGTAGCCGATTACGTGACTGGCTAATTCTCCGTAAGGATAACTACGGAACAAACGCGCTTTGATGTCTACCCCTGGAAAGCGAAATCTTTGAGCAGAAAACTTAGCCACCTCTTCATCGGTGAGTCGCGTTCGGATAGGCAAAGACTCAAAGTTCTTGGATTCTTCCATCAATCGTTTAAATCGGCGTTTATCCTTTGTCTGAATGTCAATGACTTGCGAGAGTGCATGAATCGTTTCATCGACATTAGGAGTTTTGGAGGGCGTTATCTCCAGTGTATAGGCTGAATAGTTGGTCGCCAAAACAATGCCATTTCGATCCAAAATCAAGCCTCGGTTGGGGACGATCGGGACAAACGCGACACGATTACCTTCGGCTTGCGCCAAAAACTCCTCGTGCTGGATGACTTGGAGATAAAACAGTCGGATTGCCAGTAGCGTGAACAAGAGCATGATGAACACGCTGACAATCAAAATTCGCTCGCGAAAGCGAATCAATTCACGATCTAAATTGCGTAACTCCATGGCCTAAGCGTTCACGGTGTGCATTACAACGGGCGATTGGCATCGGGGTCTGGGCTACGCTTTTGCGGCATGAGCAGCACGGCGGTAGCGAGAGGCCATAAAAGCGACTCCACGATGGGGGCAAAGATCAAAGCCCAGCTTGGCCACGCTCCACTCAGAGAAAACCGCAAAGTCAGCTCCGTCAAGTGATAGGCTGCGAAAAGCGGGAGCAATTGAAGTGCTTGCGTGACTGTTTTGAACCATAAAACGCGCCTGTGCAAAGTGATGGCGGCGAAGCTGAGCAGTGCATAGCTCAGCGCATGCTGACCGAGCAAAGTCGTTTGGTGTACGTCCATCGCAAGGCCAAAGGCAAACGCCACTCCCATACCAATGCGCTGGGGTTGATGGATATTCCAAAACACCAAAACGATGGCCAAGTAGTCGGGAGTCCAGCTAGCCCAGCCAGTTAAAGAAAAATTCTGGAACATGTTCAGCAACAAGGCCAATATCAAGCTCATCCAGATGAAACCGGGACTGGCCGGTAGCAGCAATTGCCGTGTGCCGCGTGGCATGATGGCACTCATAGCTTGCCCTTTCTCCCGGATGCCGTAGGCGGTGATGCAGTCTCGGCGAGCGGGTTGTTTTGAGTATGAGCGATGGGCGGTAAAACCATGACATACGTGACCCCTGACATGTGCGCAATTGGCAAGCAATGAATTTTGGCAAAGGCTGTGTCTGCACGGCGCTCAATTTTGTCGATCTTTGCAACCGGCAAACCAGCTGGGTACACACCATCAATGCCGCTGGTGGTCAGCAAATCGCCTTGCAACACGTCAGCGTTGGCGGCCATGAAACGCAACTCCAGTGTGCCACCAAAGCTGAGCGAATCACCATACGCCACACTACGAGCACCTGTTCGGGTATTGAGCACGGGTATCGTTTGTTCCCGATCGATTAAGAGCGTGATTTCACTGGTCAAAGTGTGTACGCGCGTGACCTGTCCGATAACACCCAACTCATCGAGTACGGGAGAGCCCGCTTGAATGTTTTGGAGTGACCCTTTATCGATCACCACCTTGCGCGTGTAAGGGTCAGGCGCATCGTAGATAACTTGCGCCGGGATGCCAGAAGTTTCGGCGCGCTGCTTGAGATTTAATAAGTCGCGCAGTCTGTGGTTTTCAATGCGCAACTGCTCAGTGACTGAAGATTTTTGCATCTGAGCCGTCAGTTTAAGGTGCGCCGCTTCCAAATCGCCCTTGGCGGAAGTCAACCCTTGCAAGTAGTCGCCGGCGAACTGCACGCCAGCGACAGGTCGCATCGCCAGCCACTGCAAAGGGTATAGCGCCATGGCCAGTGTGGACCGAATAGGTTGGGTGACTTTGAAACGCGCATCAGCAACCATCAGGAACAGCGCCAAGGCGCAAAAAAAGATCAACCGGGACAGTGCAGAAATACCTTGCCGAAAAATCGGTGGTGGGGTGCGGTCAAACGTATCAAATTGACTGTGAGATGGGAACGTCATGACGCGCACAAACTCCCGCTCTTTAGGGACACCGACCGACTTATTCTGTCGTGAAGATGGAGCCTAGACGCTCCATGCGCTCGAGGGCAATACCGCAGCCCCGAACAACGCAAGTCAGTGGGTCTTCTGCCACCAAAGTAGGGAGCCCCGTTTCCTCGGCAAGTAAACGATCCAAGTCGCGTAACAATGCGCCGCCGCCCGTCAGCATCATGCCACGCTCGGCAATATCAGCCCCCAGCTCGGGGGGGGTTTGCTCCAGCGCGTTTTTAACCGCTGAGACGATGTTGTTCAGTGGGTCGGTGAGCGCTTCCAAAATTTCATTGCTTGAAATGGTGAAGCTACGCGGGACACCTTCACTCAGGTTGCGACCTTTGACTTCCATCTCCCGCACCTCGCTGCCCGGGAAGGCTGTGCCGATATTCTTTTTGATCGCCTCAGCCGTTG
>CAZAIW010000157.1:0-5345 GCA_964485285.1 uncultured Burkholderiaceae bacterium
GGGTTAGTCAAGAGAGTTTTTGTTTTTATTTTTATGAGGTGGCAATAGATATGGCTGATAACAAGATGGACGAGCAAGGCGGTGCAGATGCGGCAGCGCAAAACGACCCGTTCGCAGTGCTGGACGCTGGGTATACGGGGCGTGTGGATGAGGGTCTGGGGGGTACGGCTGCATCGGAGGCGCTACGTTTGCCGCAAGGGCCTTTGTACAACGATCGCTTGGCTGCGCTGCAAGAGGCGATTGCCCAAAAGCGTAATCCGTTTTTGAGTGCCGCCAGTGTGCTGCTTCAGGCTCTGGCCGAGATGCCACAAGATTTATCGGACAGCGATGGGCGAGAGGTTGCGGCGTTTTTGAAGATGCTGAACGAAGAGATCAATACGTTTACCTTTTTGTGTGACCAAGCTAATTTGCGCCGTGACCATATGTTGGCGGTTCGGTTTGCGTTGTGTACGGCTTTGGATGAGCTGGCCAGTCAAACGAAATGGGGCGGGGGATCGGGCTCGCAAACGGGGGTATGGGGTACGAATCCTTTGCTGATTACGTTTCACCAAGAAACCGAGGGCGGCGAGAAGGTGTTTTTGTTGATTGGGCGCTTAGCCGCTAGTCCGCAAGAGCACATGAATGTGCTGGAGGTGATGCTGCATATTTTGGGGCTTGGCTTTATGGGCAGTTATCGCACGCGCCCGGACGGCCACCGCATGCTGGAGACGATTCGGCATCGGCTCTACACCACGGTGAGTGCCAGCCGCGAGCCGACTGCGCGTGAGCTGAGCCAACATTGGCGCGGTGTGGGGCAAGGCAAGTTCAAGGTGTTGCGCTCGATTCCTGTGTGGCTCAGTGCCAGTGTGGCGGCTATTGTGTTGCTGTCGCTTTTTGGTTGGAATAAGTTCCATCTGGTGCGTACCAGTACGCAGCTGGAGACGCGCATTGGTGACATCATTAAGTTCAAGTCTGAAAAGAAGGTTGTCAAGTTAGCCGACATTTTGGCACCCGAAATTAAATCGGGGCAGGTCACGGTAACGGAGCTGGGCGCTGCCAGCGTGGTCAATGTGCGCGGCGACGATATGTTTGTGGCCGGTCAGTCGCAGATCAATCCCAAGATGAATGCGTTGATGACCAAACTCGCCAATGGCATTGGCGATGTGCCTGGCGTGGTGACGGTGACGGGGCATAGCGATAACCAGCCCATCAGTACGCCTGAATTTCCAAACAACCAAGTGCTCTCGCAAAAGCGGGCGCAGGCGGTCGCTGCGGCCCTGCAAGCGCAAGGCTTGCCAGCCAATCGGCTGAAAACCGAGGGCGCGGGCGATAGCAAACCGATAGCTGACAACAACACCCCTGCTGGACGCGCCAAAAACAGGCGCGTGGAGATTGTGGTCGGTGAGTTGGTCAAACTTTAATTTGTAGCGAATAAAGAACTCTGTATGGAAAACTTTTTTAAATCTCCTGTGGTTCGTGCGGTGTGCGGACTCATCGCCTTGGTGCTGCTCTCGCTCTTGATTTGGTTTGTCGGTCCGATGCTCTCGTTTGGTGGTTTGCAGCCACTGGCCGATGTGGCAACGCGGGTTTGGTCTATCTCACTGTTGGTGTTATTGATTGTGTTGCTCGTGCTGCGCTGGTCGGTCGGCTCGGTGTTTGTGGTGTTGGCTTGTTTGCTGGTGTGGTATGCCACGCCGCAGTTGGCCTTTGGCGGGGCGAAGCCGTTTCAAGCGGTGTGGGTGCGGGTGCTCATCATCAGCGTCATTGCCTTGGTCTATGTCATCTTCTTGGTCTTTAGCATCATGAAGATGTTGCACAACGACCAAGAGTTGGCGCAAAAGATTTTTAACCGTGGCAAAAAAGAGAAGGACGATTTAGCCAAGGAAGAGGTCAAGACCATGCAAGGCATTGCCAAGCTGGCGCTGACCAAGCTCAAAGCCATGCGCTTGGGCTCACTGCAAGGCGGTGGTGTATCGCTGTTGCGCCGCATCGTGGAGGGCAAGCGCTATTTGTACGAGCTGCCTTGGTACATGATTATTGGTAAGCCCGGTGCGGGTAAGACCACGGTGCTGCTCAATTCGGGCTTGCAGTTTCCAACGGCGCAGGTGAGTAGCCAAGCTGCGCTGGCTAAAGATAGAGGAACGCTCAACTGTGCTTGGTGGTTCTCCAACGATGCGGTGCTGATCGATACCGCTGGACGCTTTACGGCGCAAGAGCCAGGTGCCGAGCAGGCCAAGCATGCGGCCGAGTGGCGCGGCTTTTTGGGTGTGCTGCGCAAGTCGCGCCCACGCGCGCCTATTAACGGGGCTTTGCTGGCGATTGATCTGGCGGATATTGTGCAAGCCAACGATGCCGATTTGATGACCCATGCGGCCACGCTGCGCAGCCGCTTAGGCGAGCTGCGTACCCAATTGGGTGTGCGCTTTCCGGTCTATGTGATGGTGACCAAGGTCGATTTACTCAAAGGGTTTAACGACTATTTCAGCAGCCTCACCGCCGAAGGGCGTGCGCAAATTTGGGGCTTCACGCTACCATGGGTGGACGATAAATCCCGAGCCAAACTGAAAAACAAAAAGGGCGCTCTTGCGCAGCAAGGCTCGGCCTTGTCGTCGGTGCAAGAGACCAAGGCGTTGCCCAGTGGCGTGTTGCTGTCGGATCTGGCCAAGTCCATTCAACAAGAGTTAAAAGATTTGCAGCATCGCATTGAGGATGGTGTCAGTACCCGCTTGCAAGAAGAGTTCGAGCCCTCGCGCCGCGCTGCTTTGTATGTGCTGCCGCAAGAGTTTGGTGCGATGGCCGAGCGGCTCACGCTGCTGCTGGAGTCGGTGTTTGCCGATTCGCGTTTTGACACGACGCAGCTCAAACACAGCTTGCGCGGGGTTTACCTCACCAGTTGCACGCAAGCCGACCAAGTGGTGAGTGCGCAAAAGGTGGGCGTGGTGGCGCGTTTAAGTGCGGCCTTGGCCAAGCTGTCGGGCAAAACAAAAACGCCGCCGCAAATCACGGGTCAACGCAGCTTTTTCACCAGCGATGTGCTCACCAAAGTTGTGTTCCCCGAAGCGCATTTGGTGCGTCCCAATTTGATTTGGGAGACGCGCTTTCGCTTTATCCGCCTTGTGGGGCACGCGATTGTGGCGGTGCTGTTCTTTTGGCTCTTTGGTGCACTCTTGCTAAGTGGGCGCAATAACACGTCTTATTTGCAATCGGTCAGCGAAAAAACCACAGCGCTGCACAAACAAGTCAACAACTTGTTCACTCAAATGAATCCCAACGAGGTGCCCGACACGCTAACGGCGGCGCAAGACTTGACCGCGCAGTCGGGGCTTGATCTGTACAGCCCCTCGGGTGCTTACACCTACGGTTTGTACAGCGCGCCGCCAGTGATTCAAGCGGCTGATCGCGTGTATGCCGACATTCAAGATCAGTTCGTTGTCCCCGTGCTCATTCGGCGTATGGAAGGCGTGCTGCGCACCAGCATTGCCCAGCGCGATACCAAAACGACCTACGAGACGCTGCGGGTGTATTTGATGATGCACGAAAAAGAGCGCTTCAAAGCTGCAGACGTGCTTGAGTGGGTGATCAAAGACTGGCAGTCAGCCACCAGTGGATCAACAGATGCGGACAAAGCGGCTGGCTCTACCTATGCGAAAAAACCCAATGCCTCGCCCAATGCCTCGCCTAACGCATCGTCCAATAAAGCGCTCACTGATAAGGTGGATAGTGGCAACCAAAGCCTTGCGATTGTGTACGGTGGTCGCGCCGTCATGATGGGGCATTTTGAGGCGTTGTTCTCGGGTGAGCGCATCGTGCAATCCTCCGCCACGCGCAACGAAGGTTTGGTGCAAGGCGCACGCGAATTGCTGGGGATGAGCTCTAGCAGCGAGCGACTCTATGAACGAGCCAAAGCCGCCATCACAGGCGATATCCCGGACGACTTTACCTTGGTGCGTGCGGTCGGGCCACAGGTGGGAACTGTGTTGATGCGCCAGTCGGGCGAGCCGCTAGAAAAGGGCGTTCCTGGCCTTTTTACCTACGACGGCTATCACAACGTCTTTGCCAAGCAATTGCCCAAAATGATTGAAGCGGCTCAAGAGGACGATGCGTGGGTGATGGGCAAGGCCGCCTCGACTCAAAAAAAAAGATTATCGGATGACGTTGCCAACAAGCTCATCACAGGGCCACTTATGGAAGACATCCGCCGTCAGTACTTGACCGAGTACACCGAGACTTGGATGGAGTTCTTAGAGGACATTCGCCCGTTGTCGGGCGGCAGTTTGAACTTTGACTTGAACGTGCTGCGCCAGTTGGCGGTGCCCGACTCGCCCGTTGTCAAATTGGCTAAGGCCGTAGCGCGTGAGACCACGCTGACGCGCAACCTGAACACCAAGCCCGAAGACGAGAAAAGTCTGCTCGACAAGGCGAGCGATCAGTTAGATAAAAAAACCAAAGAGATCAATAAAAATTTGGGTCTACGCATAGAGACCAAACAAGAAAAAGAGTTGGTGGATAACCGCTTTGCTGCACTGCGCGAGGTGGTCACAGGGCAAGCCGATGGCCCAGCCGCACCGGGCGCTGGGGCTTCGATCAAAGGCGGGATAGAGGGCGTGACCACCTTGATTAACGAGTTCTATACCGTGCTGGTGGTTGCCGACACGGCCATATCGGGCAATAACGTGCCGCCTGTTGGTGCTGATGTGGCTGCCAAACTCAAGCTAGAGGCGGGCAAGTTGCCTGCGCCACTCCAAAGCATTTTGATGAGCATTGCGACGACGGGCGCTGACAAAGTGGCCGCAGGCACAGCCAACGTGCTCAGAATTCAAGCGCAAGCCCAGCTAGAGCGTTTGCTCACACTCATGAACCTGCAAGTGACCGAACCCTGCCGCCGAGGTGTTGAAGGGCGTTACCCTTTTGCCGCATCGGCGCAAGAGGTCAACATTGATGACTTCAATGCCGTGTTTGCCGCAGGCGGCTCAGCCGACGAGTTCTTCACGAAATTTTTACTGCCAATGGTGGACACCTCGGCTAAGCCTTGGAAGTACAAGCCGCCTTCATCGGCCAACATGATGGTGGGCATCGAGTCCACCAGTCAGCCCCCCGCGCCCGCCACCGTTGGCCCTACGCTGCAAGGCGAACTACTCAAGCTGCTGGTCAAAAGCGGGCCTAATTTAGAGAGCTTTGCCAAAGTGGTGCAAATTCGCGAGGCCTACTTCCGCGAACCCGGAGCCAAGCGCTTTGCGATCAAGCTAGACCTCAAAGTGCTGGAGCTTGATAGCAGCATCATGGAGCTGGTGATGGACTTTGACGGTCAGGTGCAGCGCTACTCGCATGGGCCGCGCCAAGTCCTGGGCATCACGTGGCCAGGCCCC
>CAZAIW010000158.1:0-2184 GCA_964485285.1 uncultured Burkholderiaceae bacterium
CGGATCGTTGCGATCGATGGCAATACACTTGTACTAGAAAAAATGGAAGGTTAATCACTATGGAGATGCTCATGCAGTCACTGTCTCAATTCCCCATCACGCTGATCCTCTTGATCGTTGTGGTTATTTTTGTTATCCGGTCGCTCAAAGTTGTCCCGCAGCAGCATGCTTGGGTGGTGGAGCGACTGGGTAAGTACCACAGCACGCTCACGCCAGGCCTTAATTTCCTCATCCCTTTTATCGACAACGTTGCTTATCGCCACTCACTCAAAGAGATTGCGCTTGATGTACCGGGTCAGGTTTGCATTACACGTGACAACACGCAATTGCAAGTGGATGGCATCATTTACTTTCAGGTCACCGACCCAATGCGCGCCAGCTACGGTGCTGCCAACTACGTCATGGCCATTACCCAATTGGCGCAAACCACGCTGCGTTCGGTCATTGGTAAATTGGAACTGGATAAAACTTTTGAAGAGCGTGAAACCATCAACCACAGCGTGGTCAGCTCGATTGACGCAGCCGCTCTCAACTGGGGAGTCAAAGTGCTACGTTACGAAATTAAAGACCTGACACCACCCAAAGAAATTTTGCACGCGATGCAATCGCAAATCACAGCCGAACGCGAAAAACGCGCCCTAATTGCCGCATCCGAGGGACGCAGGCAAGAGCAAATCAATATCGCAACCGGTGAGCGCGAGGCAGCCATTGCTCGTTCAGAAGGTGAAAAACAAGCGGTCATCAATAAGGCGCAAGGCGAAGCCGCATCGATCACGGCGGTAGCTGATGCAACGGCTGGCGCCATTGAGCGCATCGCCAGCGCACTCCAAACACCAGGAGGCGCTCAAGCCGTGCAGCTCAAAGTCGCCGAGAAAGCGGTTGATGCCTACTCGAAAGTCGCTGCATCGAGCACCACCACGCTCGTCGTGCCATCGGACATGACACAAGT
Organism: uncultured Burkholderiaceae bacterium; assembly: GCA_964485285.1. Classification (GTDB taxonomy): domain Bacteria; phylum Pseudomonadota; class Gammaproteobacteria; order Burkholderiales; family Burkholderiaceae_C; genus JASGCK01. Next base: position 950 of record CAZAIW010000158.1, read on the forward strand.
CAGCACCCTCATTGCATCGGCCATGAAAATGACACAGGCCGTCCAGTAATGCCGATACCAAGTAGCCGCCCTGCGTTCACAATGACAAGGGCGCTGATCGTCACTCTGGTCGCCATCGTCCTTGCTCGGTTTGCACTGCTCAATCAATATCCGCTCATTGGAACAACCGAGCCACGCTATGCCGAGCTTGCGCGCAAGATGCTCGTCAGTGGCGACTGGGTAACGTTATGGGTTGCCGATGGTGTTCCGCTTTGGGGAAAACCACCGCTACTTTTTTGGTTAGATGCGATCTCCATGAGCGTATTGGGTGTCACCGAGTTTGCACTGCGGCTACCGACTTTTCTCGCCTCGCTGTGCGTGATGTGGTTGTTGTGGTTTTGGCCTGCACCTCATTCCCACCAAGCGGTTGGCGCAGCAACAGATGCGCTCAACACAGACCATCAAAAACGCCTGCTGGCACTCTTGGCTAGCGTCATTTACATCTCGACTCCCTTTGGTTTTTTTGCAGCCGGATTTGTCGCAACCGATATTTTTTTAGCCGGCAGCTTGAGCCTCTCTATGGTGAGTTTTTGGATCGCGGTATGTGGCACGAATGAGCCAGCCAGCAAACGGTGGCGGTGGGGATTTTTTATAGGTATGGCGCTTGGCCTTTTAGCGAAAGGGCCGCTCGCCCTTGTGCTGCTGGGAGTCGCCTTGTTTCTATGGGCGATCCTCGCGCCCAAAGAGCGCTTTTTGTTGATGTGGCAAAAACTACCGTGGGCAAGAGGTTTGATCTTGATGTCGCTGATCGCCTTACCTTGGTATATCTTGGCAGAGATTCGCACACCGGGGTTTTTATATCACTTCATCATAGGCGAGCACATCGAGCGCTTTCTTGTTAAAGACTGGGCTGGTGGACGTTTCGCCGCCAGTCATGGCGAACCGCTGGGCATGATTTGGTGGTTTGCCGTAGAGGCATTTTTTCCTTGGTTACTACTGGTCATTCCTGCGCTGCGCACCCGGTGGCGCGAACGGCTCTCAGAGCAAACTCAATACTTGCTGTGCTGGGTTGCAGCGCCTTTATTATTTTTCTCACTATCACACAACATCCTAGAGGCTTATGTACTGCCCGCTTTGCCCGCTTTCGCGCTACTGATGAGTGGGGTCGTGATGCAGCTCATCGCACGCCATGCGCTGTGGCGTTTCAGTTTGTGTTTGGCTTTGGAGATGTCATCTCCATCAGTGGAGACGCGGTT
>CAZAIW010000158.1:2194-5335 GCA_964485285.1 uncultured Burkholderiaceae bacterium
CAAGTTTGTGGTGAGTAGCCGCCGTAGCCCTTGTGGTTGCGGTGGTTTTTTTCAACCCCGTGCTTGATCAACAATCACAGAAACATTTGCTCAAGCATTGGCATCCACCTGCACCGCTGGTCTACGTGGGCAAGGTTCCGCCGTCGGCCGTTTTTTACGCCAACAACCAAGCCGTCGAAGTCGCAAACCTTGAAGCGCTACAAACCATGCTCGGTCCCCCCCCCCCTAGTCGTGAGCAGTTGATGACCGCCGTGATGCACCAAACCGTGTTTGATGCGATGACATCCGCACAAAAAATAAACTGGCAGCTTGTCGAGCAATATGGCGAGTACGTCATGATGCGCCAAGCCGCTACGATCAGCCGCGAACCATGATTTTTAAACTTGCCCTACGCCGTGAACTATCGCGCAATTTTGGCGCGACGCTTGTCATATTGGCCACCATTGTGATGACGATGATGTTGATACGCACGCTAGGATTGGCATCAAAAGGCGCTGTCAATCCGCAAGAGGTATTGCTGATCATGGCCTATTCGGTCATAGGGCACACGCCTACCATCTTGGCACTCTCGCTGTTCATTGCGGTGGTCAGCACCCTCGCACGCATGATTGCCGAGAGTGAGGTGGTGATTTGGTTCTCCAGCGGCAAAAGCATCATTGACTTCGTCAAACCGCTGCTTCAATTTGGTACACCGATTTTCATCACCATTGCACTCATGGCTTTTATGATTTGGCCGTGGGCCAACGCGCAAATGCAGCATCTGCGTGAACGATTCGAGCAGCGTGGTGATTTAGAGCGCATCTCTCCGGGTGAATTCCAAGAATCAAGCAACGGCAAACGAATCATCTACATTGATAAGTACAACAGCGAGAGCCAACAAGACATGACCGCACACAACATCTTTATGGCTTACTTTGATCAAGGGAAGGAGTTGATTACTTCCGCGCAAAGTGGGCACACAGAAGTCAAGGAAGGCGCAAGGTACATCGTGCTGATCAAAGGGCAACAACTTGCCATCAATACCGTCAAACAAGATGTGCAACTGACCGAGTTTGAGACCATGGGGAACCTCGTTGGCGCGACCGATATGGGCTTTGCGCAAGGGCCGCCCAATACGCGCACCACATTAAGCTTACTGAGCGATCCTCGGTTAGACAACCAAGGTGAGCTATCGTGGCGCATCGGTATTGTGCTGGCATCGATCAATTTAATTTTGTTGGCGCTGGCAAGCGCTCATACCAAGCCTCGCGCGACGCGGGGTGGGCATTTACTGTTTGCCATGTTGGTCTTTGTGCCCTACTACAACTTCATCAACATTGGTCAAAATTGGATTGCCTCTGGCCGTATTAGTTTGCTTGCCATGACCGTGCTGCTCCACGGCAGTGTGTGTTTGGCAAGCGTTGCGTGGCTCGCGCGTCGCCATTTTCGCCCTTGATCGGCTGACTCCATGCGCACCGTTCGTCGCCTTCTCTACCTTGACCTTCTCTCGGGTATTGCCTATGTTTGTCTAGGGTTTTTGTCTCTTTTTTTATTCTTTGATTTGGTCGATGAGATGTCCGTCGTGGGCATTCAAAATTACCGACTATCCCACGCATTGGTTTATGTGGTGCTGCAAATTCCGGGGCATTTATATGAGCTTCTGCCAATCGGTGTTCTCATCGGCGGGGTGTGGGTCATGGCACGGTTTGCACAAAGCTCAGAATTCACCATTTTGCGCACCAGTGGTTTAGACCCTAGGCGTGCGCTCAAACTGCTGCTGGCACTAGGACTAGGGTTTGTGCTGCTCACCTTTGTTGTGGGTGACTACGTAGCTCCGCTGGCCAGCAAAACCGCACAATTTTTAAAAGCCAAGTACCAAGGAACAATTACCACTGGGCAAACAGGGGCGTGGCTCAAAGAACATCAGCGGTATAGCCGTTATGCCGTCAATGTGGGGGCGCTCGATGGCGACGGCAACATGACACTAATCCGCATTTATGAGCTCGACTCGGCGGGTCGAATCGTCTCAGCCACCCAAGCACCGCAGGGTCAATTTGAGAATGATGCTTGGGTGTTGCAAAACGCTAGGCGATTGGAGTTTCCGCAAAATTTGGAAGGTCTATCCATCGATGATGCCGCCAAGAAATCCGTTTTGTCCGTGCAAAATTTAGCGGTTTATCGCTGGCCAACTGAACTCAATGCACAAATGGTATCGGTGGCCTTACTCAAACCTGAACGTATGCCCATCTACGATTTGTTTCGCTACATACGGCATCTCGATAACAACGCACAATCCGCCCAACTTTATGAAATTGAGTTTTGGAAAAAACTGTTTTACCCCGTGAGCTGCCTCATCATGCTGATGCTGGCGCTGCCATTTGCCTACTTGCATTTCCGTACGGAAGGTATTGCTGGATATGTGTTTGGTGGTGTGGTGACGGGCATTAGTTTTTTTCTGCTCAACAACGTCTTTGGTTATATTGGCAATATCTCTCATTGGAAGCCTTGGATCGCCGCAGCCGCACCAAGCATGATTTACTTAAGCGTATCGCTGGCCGCATTTGCATGGGTGGTTTATAAAAAATGACAACTGGCATCATCTTATTTGCGCATGGTTCGCGCGACGCACTGTGGTCTAAGCCCATTGAAGCGATTGCCCAAGCGGTGCACCAAGCATCACCGGAGTGCGTCGTGCGCTGCGCCTATCTTGAGCTCATGACTCCCAGCCTCGACTCGGCAGTTAGTAGCATGGTCGCTCTGGGCATCACGCGCATTCGCATCACGCCGCTGTTCTTTGGCATTGGCAAGCACGTGCGGGAAGATTTACCCACCATGATGGCTGCCTTGCAAAACGCTCACCCTGATGTTGAACTGAAACTGCGTCCCTCTATTGGCGAGCATCCCGACTTAATTGCTGCAGCTGCCAAAATTTTGATTGAAGCTGTCTAACAACCCTCACACCAACTAGGCGGCGTAGCAACCATCATTGATAGATAGTGACATCGTGGTCTTTGCGTCTACCAAGAGCCTTTAGGTCTTCGCGCTTCGGTAACTTTGAATAAATACGCCTCGGCATCTTTGCGATGACCGATTTTGGCGAACTCCAGTGCTGTCAAGCCTCGCTCGTTTTTTAACGCTATGTCAGCGCCCTCCTCCACTAAC
>CAZAIW010000159.1:0-5318 GCA_964485285.1 uncultured Burkholderiaceae bacterium
CCTCCGATGTAGCGCGCGCTACGCTATCAGCATCGTCACCGGCAATGTCGCCAAACAGCACCATCTTGGGCAGACCCGATGCCGACATCGTGGCACCTTTTTTACTCTTGGTGGCGTATCCCACCGCTTTGAGATAGCGGTCATCCAAGTGCTCCAGTCCCGCCAGTACTACGCCGGTGCGTTTGGCTTCTTCAAACATGAAGTTTTTGATGTCCACAATGCTAGGCACTGCATCTTTAGGGTTGCCAAAAAACTCTAAGCACACCGTGCGGGTGTGCGCAGGCATTTTGTGAACAATCCAGCGAGCCGAGGTGATGAGTCCATCGCAGCCTTCTTTTTGAATACCCGGCAGTCCCGCTAAAAACTTATCGGTCACGTCCTTGCCCAGTCCCTCTTTGCGAAAGATGCCTCCGGCAATGTCGAGCCGTTCGGTACGCAGCAGCGTTTTGCCATCGGCCTTGAAATACTGAAGCTCAAAGCTGGCAAGCGCCACATCGTGAATTTTCCCGAGGTTGTGGTTAAGTCGGGTCACCTCTAGCCACTCGGCCTGCGGTGTCACCATGCGCCAGCTGGCTAAGTTGTCAAGCGCTGTGCCCCACAGCACCGCCTTTTTACCGCCCGCATTCATGGCGATGTTGCCGCCAATGCACGACGCTTCGGCCGAGGTGGGATCAACCGCAAACACATATCCCGCAGCTTCCGCTGCATCCGCCACGCGCTGCGTCACCACGCCCGCCTCCGACCAAACAGTTGCCACGTCACGCGGCGTTCCGTCAGGATGTGTGACACCGGGCAAATGGCGCATCTCAACGGCACTTAAGGCCTCTAGTTTTTCGGTATTGATAACCACCGACTTCCAAGTCAGCGGAATCGCACCGCCCGTATAACCCGTCCCGCCGCCCCGTGGCACGATGGTCAGTCCCACCTCGATACAGCCCTTCACCAGCGCTGCCATTTCAGCTTCTGAGTCGGGACACACAACCAGCAAGGGATACTCAACGCGCCAATCGGTGGCATCGGTGACGTGGCTGACGCGCGAGAGTGGATCAAATTTAATGTTGTCTTTGGCGGTGAGTTTGCCCAGTACCTTGCTGGTTTGTTTGCGCAGTCGTGCCACGCTGTCGAAGGCTGCGTCAAACGCTTCCACGAGGCGCTTGGCAGCCGCCATTAACTCGCCCACCTCAGCGTCGCGCTGCTGCGCGGTAGCGTCGTTGGCCGACGGTGTGCGGCGGCGCTCAATCTCACCCAAGCGATGCCATAGTGCGTCAACGAGTAAGCGACGTCTTTTGGGGTTGCCTAGCAAGTCATCTTGCAAATACGGGTTGCGCTGCACCACCCACACATCGCCCAGCACCTCGTAGAGCATCCGCGCCGAGCGGCCCGTGCGGCGCTCACTGCGCAGACTGTTCAAAATCTCCCAACCGCGTGCACCTAATAATCGAATGGCGATTTCGCGATCTGAAAAGCTGGTGTAGTTGTAGGGAATTTCGCGCAGACGTTGGGTTGTGTCTGCTGTAGTGCCAGTTGGCAAGTCTTGTGGAGCGCTCATAGCGCCGATTATCGCAGTGCCGCCTCGTGCAGTGCCCTCATAACCTGTGGGGGTTCAATGGCATTGAGGCACCGCAGATGCGCCTGGCCTCGCAGTGGGCACTCGCGCTTAAAACACGGCGAGCAATCCAAGCCCTCTATGTCCTTCAGCCACAGCACCTTGGCTTTTTTGTTGAAAGGCGGTGTGTGGTGCGGGTCACTCGATCCAAAAATCGCCACTTGTGGGATGCCAAACGCCGCAGCCACGTGCATCAACCCCGAGTCATTGCTCACCATATTTTTGGCGGTGGCGATGAGGTCCATGGCATCCGTCAGCGAGGTTAGCCCCGCCAGATTCAGAATGGCGCTATGGGGTGCTATCTGCAAAGCTTGACTGCGTATGGCTTCGCACAAGCCTTGCTCTCTGGACGAACCCACCAGCACCGCCGGATGACCAAGTCCCGCGATCAGCTCGGCAAAGTGATGCTCTGGCCAGCGCTTGGCAGAGCCAAACTCTGCGCCTGGGGCGATCACGGTGTAGGTTTTGGGATGGATATTGGTAAACCGATGGGGATCAGGCCCCACTCGTACGGCAAACAATTGGGGAGTAATCCCAAACGCCAAGAACGGATTGTCTATCGTCAATAACGGGGTAACGGAGTCTGTCCCCCGTTGGCTTGCGGCCTTAGCATCCTCACCTGCCAGTGCCAAATAATGCGCCACCATTGCGCCGCGCGCGCCGCGTGGTGGGTTGGGCAACCGCTGGGTCAAGAGTCCATAGCGCATCTCACCCGTGTAGCCGATGCGTTCGGGGATGTCAGCAAACCACGGCACCAATGCGCTTTTGAGTGAGTTGGGCAGTACGTAGGCGCGATCGATATTTCCCCATTCGCCAACCCGTATGCGTGCCGCTAAGCCTCGTCTTTCTTGCCACTCAAGGCCTCCGTGCTTGAAAGGCACGTCCACTATGGTCTTTAGGCCGGGGATGTGTTTCATCGCTCGGTAAATGGGTGCCACCCAAGGCACCGCAAAGACCGTGAGGGACTCCCCACGCTCGCCAAGCCGCCTCAGTAGCGGTTCGGTCATCACAGCGTCGCCAATCCACTGCGGGGCGATGATTAAACTTTTCATCTTGATGAGCTTTGCATGCTAATGGGGGACAGACGACTGCCGGCAATGCGCTGAGGGCTAGGGGTAGTCCCGCGCAGCTGGCTCAATGGTGGTGCCCCGTAACGCCTTGCACCACGTAGACCGTGCTGCAATAGGGGCATTTGGCGATGCCGTCTTTGGCGACATCTAAGTAGACCTTGGGATGCGTATCCCACTGCTTCATACCGGCCACGGGCGAAGGGCAATAAATGCCCCCTTGGGCGTTGAGGTCGGAGGGTTTGAGTTCGATGGTGCGTGGAGTGTTCATGAGGTGCCATTTTAGAGGAGAGCATATCCGCCATCCAAAGCCGTTATTCCAAGGCGACTCTCAAAATGGAGCTTGCTGGAGCATCGCAAGGGGCTGCACGACGTGCAAATAGGGGCATGGCATGCGTGTGTTTTTTGATATTATTGGCAATATCATGACAATACGTGCCGTGTTAGATACCAACATCTTAGTAGCTGGACTGGTTAGCCAGAATGGTGCGTCATTTGCTTTGCTTAAAAATGCTTTCGAGAGGCGATTTTTGATGTTAACGTCTCCTGCGCTTTGGCTGGAGTACGAAGCCACACTCAAGCGTCCAGACATTGCAAAATTGCATCAACTCAGTCATGCAGATGTGGATGATGTCCTCAATGGATTGGCGGAAATGGTGACACCTGTGCGCTCTCATTTTTTATGGCGACCTCAGTTGCGCGATCCCGGCGATGAGCTCGTGCTAGAGGCCGCAGTGAGCGGCATGGCCAAATACTTAGTGACTTTGAATGTCAAAGACTTTACGCCTACCTCGCATCACTTCGGCATCGTTTTATGGAGCCCTGCCCAATTACTTCAACTTGTGGAGAAAAACCAATGAGCCAAGTCGCCCTACGCCTTCCAGATTCACTACACGCACATGCCAAACACATGGCTGCACGAGATGATGCTTCTCTCAATCAATTTATTGTGATGGCGGTGGCTGAAAAGATTTCAGCCCTCAATACGCAGGCATTTTTTGCCGAACGTGCGGCAAAAAGCAGTGCCGCCCAATTTCAAAAGGCCATGGCAAAAGTGCGTCATGCGTCACCCATGGCAGGGGACGAGCGCCTTTAAAGGACGACCTTGACCATCGGATGCGTAGACAGCGTGCGATACAGCTCATCAAGTTGGGCTTGATCGGTCGCCCACACGTGCAGCGTGACACCTAAGTATTTTCCGGTGCTGGAGTCGCGCAGCTCAATGGTGGAGGCATCAAATTGAGCGTCAAAGCTTTTGGCGATGGTGGTCAGCGCATGAACAAAACCATCCACCTTAGCCCCCATGACTTTGATGGGAAAGCGCAGTGGAAACTCAATGAGTGATTGCTTGGGTTCAGTCATGGTGCTCAATCAAAACTAAACATCACCTTCATGGCTTGCGAGCGATCTGCTGCCAGCGCAAAGGCTTTGTCCGCCTCTTGGTAAGGGAGGGTTGCCGTGATGAGTGGCCGCACATTCACCATGCGCTTGTTCAGCATTTCAACGGCTTGTGCGTATTCTTCGTGGAAGCGAAACGCCCCGCGCAGCTCTAGTTCTTTGGCCACGATCATGTTCATGGGCAATTGCATCTCGCCGCCCATACCGACTTGCACCAAAATGCCACGCGGACGCACGACTTCCATCGCCCCGGCAAGCGCCCGGGCATTGCCACTGGCTTCAAACAGCACATCGAAGTAGCCCTTGCTGGCGTTTGTCCAAGTGCTGTTGAACGCGACGAGTTCGCCCGGCTCGGTGCTCACGTTGATGGCGCGATCAGCGCCCATGAGCAGAGCGGACTTCAGGGGCATGGTGGCCATGTCGGTGGCGACAATCTCTAGCGCTCCGGCTTGCTTGGCGGCCAGCACAATCAAGGCACCAATGGGGCCGCAGCCTGTCACCAGCACGCGCTTACCAAAGAGCGAACCGGCTCGGCGCACCGCGTGTAGCGCGACCGATAGTGGCTCGGCCATCACGCCTTCGGCATCCGTGACGTGATCGTCTATTTTGTGCGCCTGCGCCGCGTCCACCACCAGCGACTGACGAAACGCCCCTTGCACGTGCGGCGTGCGCATGGCACTGCCGTAGTAGCGCATGTCTAGGCAATGTGTTTGCATGCCCGCTTGGCAATAGTGGCACACACCGCAGGGGCGGCTTGGACTAATCGCCACGCGGTCGCCTGCTGCAAAACCTTGTACAGCGGCACCTACAGCCGATATTTGCCCCGACACTTCGTGCCCCAACACCATAGGCTCTTTGATGCGAATCGCCCCAAATCCTCCGTTTTGGTAGTAGTGCAAATCGGAGCCGCAAATGCCGCCTGCCTTGATGCGCAGGAGCAACTGGTGGGTACCCAGCGGTGGCACCTCAACGGACTCGATGCGCAAGTCGCGCGGGGCATGGATGACAAGGGCGTTGTTGGTTGCGTGCAGCATGGGAGCGCTCCTTGTTATTGAATATGAAGCCGCTCTTGATCCCAGCGGCTAAGCGGGGCGCACAAGAGGTTGAGCGGATCGACTTGAAAGCATTCGTAATCAAGTCCGGCCAACTCGGCTTGAATCGCAGCAGCGCCTACCTTCCAGTGTTCAATCCAGCACCAAGGTCGATGCTGCGTGATGAGTCGTTTGGCACCGCGTAGCGCTGGAATT
>CAZAIW010000160.1:0-5157 GCA_964485285.1 uncultured Burkholderiaceae bacterium
AGCCTGCGCACTGGACCTGGGCATGGCGGTGTTGGTTGAAGTCCACGATGGCGCACAGCTGGAGCGTGCACTCCAACTGAAGACACCACTCGTTGGCATTAACAACCGCAACCTGCGCACCTTCGAGGTGTCGCTGGATACCACGCTTGGCATGCTTCAAGATGTGCCCGCTGACCGCATACTGATAACCGAGAGCGGCATCCACTCGCGCGAAGACGTGACCGCCCTGCGCAGCGCAGGCGTGCACGCCTTCTTGGTCGGCGAGGCTTTCATGCGAGCCAAAGAACCCGGGCAGGCGCTGGCGCAATTGTTTGACTGAGATGACCGCAGCCACCCCCGCGCTTGCTGGCACCACGCCTGTGCTTGCGACGACTCCCACGTTTGCTGCCGCGTGCGCCCCTGACTGGCAGCCCTTGGTGGACACTTTTTTTGCCAGCCAAAAGGGAATTGAACTGGCTGCCTTCCTGCAAGCCAAGCAGGATAAGGGCTGCACGATCTATCCGCCACAAAGCCAATGGCTGAGAGCCTTGCAGACTACCCCCTTAGAAAAAGTTCGCGTCGTCATCTTGGGTCAAGACCCCTACCACGGACTCGACCACAAGAGCGGCCTTGTGCAAGCCGAAGGACTGGCTTTTTCGGTGGCACCCGGGGTGGCACCGCCGCCCTCGCTACAAAACATCTACAAAGAAATTCACCGCGACCTGGGCAAACCCATCCCCACCACAGGATCGCTGCTGCACTGGGCACAAAACGGCTATCTGCTACTCAACACTTGCCTGACCGTCGACGCGGGCGAGCCCGCCAGCCATGCGGGGCGTGGCTGGGAAGTGCTGACCGACTCGGTGGTGGACGCAGTCGCCGCGCGAGCCCAGCCAGCCGTGTTCATGCTGTGGGGCGCTCATGCCAAAACCAAACGTGCGCTGATTGACGCGCACAACGCCGACGGCAGGCACCTTGTGCTGTGCGCTAACCATCCATCGCCCCTGTCGGCACTCAGGCCGCCCGTGCCATTTATCGGTTGTGGCCATTTTGGACAAGCCCGCAACTGGTTGGCTCGTGCGACAATTTCGTCATGACCTCATCCAAGACCACACCATCCAACCAAACGGTTGCACAGCTGATGCAGCAACTGGGACAAAACGCCAGAGCCGCCGCCACGCAAATGGCGCGTGCCAGTAGCGAGAGCAAAAATCAAACGCTAATGGCACTGGCTCAGTTACTGCGTCAACACACCGCCGCCCTGCAAACAGATAACGCCAAAGACCTCGAGCGTGCCCGCGCCGCAGGGCTAGCCGATCCGATGGTGGATCGACTCAAACTGGATGCCAAAACCCTAGAGACCTGCGCCGTGGGCTGCGAGCAACTGGCCGCCATGCCCGACCCCATTGGCGAGTTGACCGCATTTCGCACGCAACCATCGGGCATTCAGGTAGGACAAATGCGCGTACCGCTGGGCGTATTCGGCATGATTTACGAGAGTCGCCCCAACGTCACCATCGAGGCCGCCAGCCTTGCCATCAAATCCGGCAACGCCTGCATCTTGCGCGGCGGCTCGGAAGCCATTGACTCCAACCGCGCCTTGGCCAGCCTAGTCCAAGCAGCGTTACGCGCCGGTGGACTGCCCGAGACGGCGGTGCAACTGGTGCCCACCACGGATCGCGCAGCCGTGGGCGAACTCATCACCATGCCCCTGTATGTGGACGTGATCATCCCGCGCGGCGGCAAAGGATTGATCGAGCGTATCAGCCGCGAAGCCAAGGTACCCGTGATCAAACACCTAGACGGCAACTGCCACGTTTATGTAGACGATGCGGCGGATATGGCGATGGCGCTGAAAGTTTGCGACAACGCCAAAACACAAAAATACAGCCCCTGCAATGCGATGGAGTCGCTCTTGGTCGCCCGCGCAGTCGCACCTCGCTTCTTGCCGCAAATCGGCGCGGTGTTTGCCGCCAAAGGCGTGGAGATGCGCTGCGACCCCGAAAGCCTCATCATTTTGAAAGATGCCCTGCAAGCCTCACCCGCATTGGCCTCCAAGGGTGGCAGTCCGCAAGCCAAGCTGACACTGGCCTTGGAGCAAGACTGGTTTGAAGAGTACCTAGCGCCCATCATCAGCATCAAGCTGGTGGACGGTGTGGACGAAGCGATTGCACACATCAACCACTACAGCAGTCACCATACCGACAGCATCATCACCACCAACGACGCGGCATCCAAAAAATTTGTCCGCGAAGTGGACTCCGCCAGCGTGATGGTGAACGCCAGCACACGCTTTGCCGACGGGTTTGAATACGGACTGGGCGCAGAGATCGGTATCAGCACCGACAAGTTCCATGCCCGCGGCCCCGTAGGACTAGAAGGACTGACCTCGCTGAAATACGTGGTGCTGGGCAACGGAGAAGTGCGCAGTTAGGGCAAGAGCGGCATCCACTGCCCAGCTGTGTTGCCGGGGATGGGCACCCAGCTCATTGGCCGTATCAAATCACGAAATAAAAAAATATACGGCTAAAAATGACATAGTCGGGGCGTGCAACTGCTAAAAGTAATGGAAGTAATAAATGCCCACATGGTTGCCGCTGATTTTGGTCGGTGAGTTACCGTAGGTATACGACTCATTGACCGCACGCAAGGCGAGAGCATCTTTGCGCGTAAAGAGGTACTCGCCTTGAATGATGGTGCCCGTTGAGGCATCAAAACTAAGTGAGCCTAGGCTGCTGGCCACACCCGACGAGTTGATGGCTGCGCCTGTTGATTTGCGCAGGCCACCACCCAATCGAAATTTTTCAGCCACTTGATAAAGCCCCAGCAACTCAATCGGAGTGCGCTTGAAATTGATGTCGCCATTGGTCGCCGATGTGCCCGTGGTGTGGTAGCCCACGGTGCCCTGCAAGGCAAACTGCGAAGTTAATCGGTATTCCAAGCCCAGCTTTACATCAGCTCCATTACCAGCCTTGATGTCGTAGGCATCGCCATTGGTGTAGTGCCCCGAAATCAGCGTATCACCGCCCGAGGTAAATCCAAGACCCAAGATCACGCTATAGGGTCTGGTCTGGGTCGCTGCTGTCGATGGTTTGTTGGATGCGCCCGACTTGGGCTTTTGCTGCGCCTGCGCGGCATGGATGGCTAATGCACCCAACAGGGTGATCGTTAGCGTGCGAATGAAAGAGTGACGGTTCATACCAATCCTTAATAAAAATAAAAGAAGCGTCAAATTCTAGTGACGCGCGGCAAGCGACAAGCGACAAGCGAATTAGCGCTGCCTTTGCGGCTGGGATGCCTCGCGCGTTGTTGCTTCTAATTGCCTCACTTTGCTGTCCACAATGGCCGCATCAATGGGGTCAACAGCCGCACCTTGTCGGATGAGGTTTTGTGCTGCTTGGTATTGCGCCAACGCAGCGCTGTCGTCCACTTGGGCACGAAGACTCTCTGCCGCCGACATGTTTGAGCGTATGCGCAAACCTTGTGCCTGTTGCACGCGAGACAGCAAGCTCCACGCATCAATGTCTTTGGGATTGGCGCTAGTCCACTCTTGCAACCGCGCCGCAAGGTTTTTTAACTCGGCCGCTGTCGGCGCTGGTTTGCTCAGTAGTTGCTGCGCAGCGTAGAGCAGTTCGACTCGGGAGTTACTCATCACATCCAGCGGCGGTGTGAGGCTGGGCACTTGTAGTTCCGCGCCCAGCCAGCGCACAGCGGTCAAGACTTCGGACGGTGTGCGAATCGAAGTGCTGTTTTTGAGTTCCTGATAAAGCGCCCGCGCCTTGACCGCATCTTTTGTCTGCCAAGCCGCCAGCGCAGCAGCGTAGAGCACCGGTAAACGATCCGCATCTTGCCGATGGCTACTTTGATTTACGCTTGGCATAAGCATGGCTTGTGCCTGCTCCATCCATGTTTTCTGTGCCTCCACGCCAAGGTCGGCCAAAACTGCGGCACGTGCCGCCATCATGCGGTGCAGCAAAAGTGCAGGCGTACTTTGCATCGCGCGGCGCGGTGAGCTACTCGGTTCGGTCATCCCCACACCTGCGCCCGTCGCCAACTCGTCCACGCGGGTTCGCATATCGGCCATGCGCTCGGTGGTCAGCGGGTGGGTGCGCAAATAAGGGTAGCTGCCGTTATCAGATAAGCGCGAGGCTTTTCCCAGCATGTTGAACATATCGATAAAGCCACGAGGGTCGTAGCCCGCTGGTGCCATCAGGGTCAAACCAAGGCGGTCAGCCTCACGCTCGAAGTCGCGCGAGTAATTAAGCTGGCCTTGTATCGCGGATGCCTGCCCGGTTGCCAACACCGCATTAGCCAGTTGGACGTTGCTGCGCATCGCCAGCAGTCCCACCAAAATGCTGGCCACCAACAATGGAGTCTGCGCTTTTTCTTTGCTCATGCCTCGTGCAATATGGCGCTGCGTGACGTGCGTGGTCTCGTGCGCCAGCACCGAGGCCAGCTCATCGGGCGTTTGCGTGACGGCGAGCAAACCCAAGTGGACACCCAAATACCCCCCGGGCAAGGCAAATGCGTTGACACTTTTATCGCGTACCAAAAACATGCGCCACGCAAACTGAGCATCCATCTCGGGCGATAGCGATCCACTGCGTTTGGCTTGTGCGTAAAGTGGCTGCCATACGCTGGCAAGGTAGGCATCCAAAACAGGGTCGGACACGTACTGCGGATCACGGTAAATTTCTTTGGCAATTTGATCGCCTAGGTGCCGCTCCTCGCCCAAAGTCATCGCACCATCATCCCCCATGCTCGGGATGTTGACTTGTGCCTGCGCCAGCAGCGTGGGTGCAAGCCATACGCCGACGGCAATAAAGAGGGCAAGGAATGATCGAGAGATGCTCATGTCTCGTTTGTAGCACCAAAGTGATCTTGCTCCCCCGCGCACAAGCTAATCTCAATCGCGCTCATTGAGAAAAACAATCACCGGCATTGGCATTTTTAGCTATGATTCACGTCAATGAGTTCCCCTCATTCGATAGTTTTCTTCAACCAACCAAGGAGTTTTCATGTCTCTCATCAATACCCAAGTTCAGCCTTTTAAAACCCAAGCTTTCCACAATGGCAAGTTCATCGAAGTGACCGAAGCCAGCCTCAAAGGCAAGTGGTCGGTGCTTATCTTCATGCCAGCCGCGTTCACCTTCAACTGCCCCACCGAAATCGAAGACG
>CAZAIW010000161.1:0-5115 GCA_964485285.1 uncultured Burkholderiaceae bacterium
GGCCTATACCGAACCGACTCACGCCACTATTGGAACGAACTGCAATAACAGCAAAAGGCACAACATGGCACATCCAGCAGACCTGCAAAAAATAGTGATGCCTACACCGCTGGGCGATATGCTGCTAGCCGCCAGCAAGACAGGACTGGTGGGTGCTTGGTTTGTACAAGGGCAACAGCATGCTCCCGACCCAAAGCGCGTAGCGTTATGGCCAACGGCGAAAATCCATGACTCCCCATCATCCGCTACGCCCGAATCGACCATTTTGCGTCATGCGACTGGGCAACTCGCACAGTATTTTTCGGGACAGCTGATGTCCTTTGATCTGCCGTTAGATCCGTCAAACGGAACTGCTTTCCAGCAGTCGGTGTGGCGCGAGATAAGCCGCACGGCTTACGCCAATACCACCACGTATGGCAACATCTGCCAGCGTCTGCACAAACCAACCGCCGCCCGCGCCGTTGGCGCTGCGGTAGGCAAAAACCCGCTGTCAATCATCATCCCCTGTCACCGAGTACTTGGCAGTACCGGACAGCTCACCGGATACGCCGGTGGGCTTGAGCGCAAAGTGGCGCTGCTCAAATTAGAGCGAATGTCCCATTCCTCTTAAGTCATATCCGGCCTTTGCCGCTATCTCAATCACCTGCGGCAACGGCATGTTGGAGGCGCTGGCCAGCGCCCACAAAATGGTGGAACGCATGCCGGAGCGGCAATAAGCCAAGATGGGCTTGGGCAATTCATCCAGCAGTTGTGCAAATGCAGCGCCGTGCTCACGGGTCACTTTGCCGGACTCGGCTGGTAAGTACCGAATGGGCAAACCAGCTGCCATGGCAGCTTGCTCGATCTCTTTAAAGCTAGGCTGATCCGCACCCTCACCATCAGGCCGGTTGCAAATGAGCGACTTAAATCCCGCTTGGGCAATCGCTGGCACATCTGCCGCCACAATTTGCCCAGATACAGAAACTTGCGTCGTGATGTTTTTAATGTCCATCTCGTCTTTCCCCTCAAAAATACTGAATCAATCAGCGAATCAACTACATCCCTTCACACCGAACCCATACCTAGCGCTGGCTACGGCGATGAAACATCTCAAAACCAAGCATACCTGCCAACATCGCCATCACAAAAACAAGCGCTTTCACTTGCCCTGCTGCCATTGAAACCACTGCGGGTCCTGGGCAAAACCCAGCCAAGCCCCAACCCACACCAAACAGCGCAGCACCAAGCACCAACGGCCGATCCAGTTGTCGCGAGTTGGGCAGATGCAGCGCTCCACCGAAAAAATTGGAAGTTCTTTTTTTCGCAAGGGTAAAAGCAAAAAATCCGACCAAAATGGCTCCCCCCATCACCATCGCAAGCGAAGGGTCCCAGCTGCCAAAAACATCTAAGAATCCAAGTAGCTTGCATTTGTCTGTCATTCCCTACATGTGGATACCAAAACCAATCAAAAACCCAACTAATAATTCACTGATCCGGTGTTGCATCAAATCCCCTTATATCGATAAAACGTGGCGAACCACAAACACCGCCAAAAAGCCAAAGCCCATAAAAGTCAACGTGGCCACAAGCGAGCGCGGTGACAGCCGCGACAGACCGCAAACCCCGTGCCCACTGGTGCAGCCCGATCCGTAGCGGGTGCCAAAGCCAACGAGTAATCCAGCAACCACCACCACGCCATACCCTGCATCAATGCGCGGTGCCGGCATGAAACCGGCTGGCAATACAAGCGATGCAACGAAAGGAGCGGCGGCCATGCCTAGCAAAAAAGCCACCCGCCAACCGATCTCACCGCGTCGGGGTGTTAATAAGCCACCCAAGATGCCGCTGATGCCTAGAATACGACCATTGAGCAGAATAAAAATGGCCGAGGCAACCCCCAGCAAAAGCCCACCAGCAAGTGATAACCAAGGGGTAAAGTGAGTCCAATCCATCGTCATTTTTATCTTTCACGTTTTGCAAAACTGTTCATACAGCACGGCGATGACCGCCAAGACCTTGGGGTCTTTCAATTGGTAGTAAATGCTTGTTCCATCGCGCCGGGTACTCACCATCTCCTCCTCACGCAGCACCGTCAACTGCTGCGACAAAGTGGGTTGACTGATCCCTAATTGCTCCTCGATTTCGCTCACCCGCAGCTCACCCTTTGCCAACTGGCAAAGAATCATCAACCGATCGGGGTTCGATAAGACCTTCATCAATCGACATGCATCACCAGCGGCGCTTTGCATGGCTTCAAGACCAAGAGAGATAGATTTCATTTGTTGACACCTCATAACATTTCAATTTTGATATTCTATTGCTTTTTATTATATAAATAAATATAATAAAAGTCTGACAACTAAATAGCCTCAAAAATGACAATGACTACTTCACCCCAACGCCCCATCGTTCACGGTCTGTTTGACCCAGCGACTTGGACTATCACCTACGTGGTACATCAAGGAGCTGGCACGACTTGCGCCATCATTGATTCGGTGCTTGACTACGACCCCAAATCGGGGCGCACCACCACCGTATCAGCCGATAAAGTCATCGATTACGTCAAGCGCCTGAACTTACAAGTTGAGTGGCTATTAGAGACCCACGCGCATGCCGACCACGTCAGCGCAGCAACTTATTTGAAGCAACATATGGGCGGCAAAACAGCTATTGGCAACCACATCACACAAGTGCAAAAAGTGTTCAAAGGCATCTTCAACTTAGAGGCCGAGTTCAAACAGGATGGCTCTCAGTTCGATCATTTATTCGCCGCTGATGACAGCTTCAAGGTTGGCAACCTAACAGGCAAAGCGCTGTACGTACCCGGTCATACACCCGCGTGCATGGCTTATCAGTTTGGCGATGCGGTCTTTGTTGGTGACACCCTATTCATGCCCGATGTCGGAACCGCACGCTGCGACTTCCCAGGCGGCGACGCACGCACGCTGTACGCTTCCATTCAGAAAATTTTGAGCCTGCCACCCACCACGCGACTTTTTATGTGCCACGACTACCCTCCAACGGAGCGTGCCATCGCTTTTGAAACCACGGTCGCCGAACAAAAAGCCAACAACATCCATGTCAAAGATGGCATCACAGAGTCCCAATTTATCGCGATGCGCACCCAGCGTGATGCCACCCTAGATATGCCCGTGCTCATCTTGCCAGCGGTGCAAATCAATGTACGCGCAGGTGAGCTACCGCCTCAAGAAAGCAACGGTATTTCTTACCTCAAAATCCCTTTAAACGCGCTGTGATACAAGGAGTCACCCATGAGTTCATTTGACCACCCCACCTTAATTCAGAACATCAGCAAATCGATGTCCACGTTGCGCAAGGCGCAGCCCGAGGCCATGCAAGGCTTTGGACAACTCGCCAAAGCCGCCATGACAACGGGCGCTGTCAGCGAAAAGCACAAAGAACTGATCGCGCTGGCGATTGGCATCACGCAACACTGCTCGGGCTGTATCGGCTTTCACGTCAAAGCCTTGCAGCGCCTAGGCTGCACGCGGCAAGAGCTAGAAGAAATGCTTGCCGTATGCGTCTACATGGGCGGCGGCCCCGCGCTAATGTACGCCAGCGAAACCATTGCGGCATGGGATGCTTTTAGTGCCCCGCCCACAGCCACCGGCGCATAAGTCTGGGGTGATATTTCGCATCACCCCTCCATCCTTCGACAAGCTCAGGATGAGCGGATCACGCAAACCATCTAGGCGAACCATCCACGCGAGCCACCCTTAAACGGGTGCTAAACCCAACCTCTGCACAATCTCAGTTGAGGCTAGCGCTTGGTTCATCGTATAAAAATGCAACCCCGGTGCGCCGCCGCCCACCAAGCGCTCGCAAAGCTGGGTCGTGACATCGAGGCCAAAAGCCTTAATCGATGCCGTGTCATCGCCAAAAGCTTGCAATCGCAAACGAATCCAGCGCGGAATCTCGGCGCCACAGGCATCGGAAAAACGCATCAACTGCGAGCTGCTGGTAATGGGCATCACGCCCGCCACCACGGGAATGTTGGCACCCATTTTTTGCGCTTGCTCAACAAAATGAAAGTAAGCATCCGCGTTGTAAAAGTACTGCGTGATCGCTGAGTTAGCACCCGCCCGCACCTTCGTTGCATAAGCACGCAAATCATCCTCGGGGGATTTAGCCTGCGGATGCGCCTCGGGGTAACAACCCACCTCAATATGAAACTCGTCCTCCGTCTCGGCACGGATAAATTCAATCAAGTCACTTGCATACTTAAACTCGCCAAATGCGCCGTACCCACTGGGTAAATCACCGCGCAGCGCCACCATCCGCCGAATGCCAGCCTGCCGAAACTGTGCCAGCTGCTGGCGCACCGAATCCTTGCTTGCACCAATGCACGAAAAATGCGGGGCCGCTGCAAAGCCATCCGCCATAATGGCCTGCACCGTTTGCAACGTGCCACCCTGCGTGGAGCCGCCCGCGCCATAAGTCACCGAAAAAAATTCGGGCTTGAGCGCGTACAGCTTGTGCCGCACACCGACTAATTTCTCCACGCCCTCGGGTGTTTTGGGCGGGAAGAATTCAAAGCTAATAGGGGTCTTCACAATGAGTTCCCCTTATCATCAATAACGATACGTATCGGCTTTGTACGGGCCTTCTTTTTTGACACCGATGTAATCAGCTTGCTCTTTCGTGAGTTCAGAGAGTACCGCGCCCACCTTTTTCAGGTGCAAACGCGCGACTTTTTCGTCAAGGTGCTTGGGCAGCACATAGACCTTACCCACCTTGTACTCTTTGCTTTTGGTAAAGAGTTCGATCTGCGCAATGGTTTGATTAGCAAACGACGAACTCATCACAAAACTGGGGTGTCCTGTTCCGCAGCCCAGATTCACCAAACGCCCTTGCGCCAACAAAATGATCCGCTTGGCCGCTTTTTTGCCATTCTTCGGAAAGATCACGTGATCGACCTGTGGCTTGATGTCTTCCCACTTGCATTTGGCAAGCGATGCCACATCAATCTCATTATCAAAATGCCCGATGTTGCAAACGATGGCGTTGTTTTTCATCGCATCCATGTGCTTGTACGTGATCACGTTTTTATTGCCCGTTGCCGTGACAAAAATGTCCGCCTTGTCCGCTGCGTATTCCATCGTCACGACCTTGTAG
>CAZAIW010000162.1:0-5101 GCA_964485285.1 uncultured Burkholderiaceae bacterium
GCTCTGTGGTGGCGCGGGGTGACGCAGAGCTGGGCTTTCAGCAAGTCAGCGAGTTGATTTACTTTAAAGAGCTGGACTTTATTGGTACGTTGCCTGAGTCGGTGCAGCAAACCATTTTCTTTTCAGCAGGCTTGGTAGAAGGTTCGACCGAGCAGGCCACAGCCAAGCAATTGATTCGATTTTTTCAATCCCCCGAAGTGGCTGAGACGATTCGTCAAACTGGCGTTGACCCTGTGCCCGTCAAGTAAAGATGCGCTTTTCCCACTTTGAAATTAAACCTGATTCACGCTGCTTGCTGGTCGATGGGCAGGAGATGACGCTTGGCGCGCGCGCCTTTGATGTCTTGGTGGCGCTGGCAACGCAGCATGGGCAGGTGGTGAGTAAGTCCGTGCTGCTCGATAGCGCGTGGCCCGATGTGGTGGTGGAAGAAAATAATTTGCAAGTTCAAATATCAACGCTACGCAAGCTGCTGGGGGCGAACACCATCACGACCGTGCCGGGGCGTGGTTATTGCTTGGTGAGCGAGCCTATGGATGTGCAGCAGCAAGAACCAAGGCCATCGTTTGAGACAACCCTGTTACCTCTGGACGAGCAAGCCATGGGACTGGTTGGGAATTTGCCAGCTCATATTCCGGTACTGCTGGGGCGTGAGGCGGATGTGCCGGTGATGCGCAAGTTGCTGACCGAGCAGCGCTTGATCACGATAACGGGAACAGGCGGCGTTGGTAAGACTCATTTTGCAAGGTATGCCGCCGCTGTACAGCGCGATGATTGGCCGGGCGGTGTGTGGTGGCTGGACGCGACGACGGTTCAAGATGTGGACACGTTGGTGTCTTCGCTGGCGCAGTGTTTCCGTATTGGTTTGTCCAGCGCTGCCAATGCGCTGGATGAGCTTTGCTATGCCTTGCAGTCGCAGCAGGTTTTGTTGGTTTTGGATAACTGCGAGCATGTGGTGGAGGCGACTCGTCATGTGGTGGAGAGTCTTCTTAATAAAACACATGAGTTGCAGGTGCTGGCCACCAGTCAGGTGCGGTTGCGTCTTGCGGATGAGTACGTTTATCAGCTGGGGACTTTGGCGCTACCGAGTCGCAAGGATAGTGCTGATCAAGCGTTGCAGTGTGGTGCTATTCAATTGTTTGTGCAGCGCGTCCAGCAGTTGGATCGGCATTTTTCTTTGACTGATGCCAGCACGCTGAACGATGTTCGGATGATTTGTGAGCAGCTAGGTGGCGTGGCTTTGGCGATTGAAATGGCCGCAGCTCGCGTTCCACTTTTGGGCGTGTCTGGCGTGCATCAACGCTTGGCGGATCGTTTGCGTTTGCTGGGCGATCAACCGCCGAGTTCTGCCGAGGGTGATCGACACGCCACGATGCGTACCACGCTGGACTGGTCGCATCGACTGCTGGATGAAAAGCAGGCCCGTATGCTGAGACGGCTAAGCACTTTTGTGGGCAGCTTTAGCTTGGACGCGGCTAAACTTTTACTGTGCGATGAGACGCAGGATGAGTGGTCGATGCTGGATGTGCTGGATAGTTTGATTCAGCAGTCTTGGGTGATGGTGACCGACGATGGAGCGATGCGCTATTGGCTTTTGGAGACGCACCGTTTGTACGCATTTGAAAAACTCAAAGAGGCCGAGGAGCTGCTGGTGTGGCAGCAGCGCTTTGCCAGCGCGATGCTGGAGCTGAGCAAACAATTAGTCAAGGCACGCAATACCCAGGCTTTGTGGGCGGAGATGAACCACATCCGGGTCGCCTACGACTGGGCCGTGTTGCAACCAGGTAAGGCGGATCGCGAAATAGCGATTGGTTTGGCTGTGGCTTCTGCCATGGTGCTGGCTGTTTCTGGCTATGTGCACGAGGCCATGACGCGCTTGTTGACGGTTGAGCCTTGGGTGGGACGCCAAACCCCCCAGTCGATCACGGCTAGGTATTGGCAGTGGCTGGGCAGGGTGGGGGTGAATGGGCGGTTACCCACTTCGCGCTGCGTGGAGGCCTTTATTAAGTCAGAAAAAATCTTCCAGTCGCTGCAAGATTGGCGACACGTGCATGCTTGTCGGCGGATGCGCGCAGAGGCGTTCTTGGACAACAACCAACTCGATGAGGCCAAGGCAGCTTTGCTGGAGGCGCAGGTCATGGAGACACCTGACTGGCCGGTGGCTGACCGTATGCGGCGCATACGGGTGCAGGCTTTACTAAACAGTAAAAAAGGAAGCGATCAAACGGCACTGCGCCTTGCGAACGAAGCGCTAGCGCTGGCCGAGCTAGCCAACATTGAGCGTTATGTGCTCGTCATTCAATTGGATATCGCCAGGATGCATCTGAAGATGCAAAACTTGGATGATGCGCTTAGCCTACTGCGTTTCATCACCGATCAGCCCTCGCGCTCGCACTACCACCGTTTAACGATTGCACAGGCCTACGCTGGTTTGATGGTGGCGCTCATTCGCAGGCATGCGCTGCGCGACGCGGCTGCGGTTGGTTTGAAAGGAATTGCTTATTGGCGTAGCAGCGGCATTTTGATGAACCAGTGCGATGTCTTGGCTTGGTGGCTTGCAAGCATTGGCAGTCAAGTTGCGGCGGTTCGGATGCTGGGTGCTTCGAATGCTTTTTACGCTTCGCGCGAATTGGTGCGTGAGTCCACGATGGAAGAAGCGCGTAGCGCCGTGATGGCGATGCTCACCGAGCAAACTTCACCCGATCAGTTGAGCGCACGATTGAGCGCTAGCGCCACGAGCCACATCAGCGAAGATGATTTAGCCCGTAGCCTAGAGTCTGAATTGAATCAGTATTTACAGTTGCATAGCTAGTTGGCGAAACCCCCGGAAGTACGGGTCATCGCGCCATAAGGCGGCACCTGCGGTGATGGTGGCTTGCTGGCATTGTTCTAAAAAGGTGTCAATCACAATCGGCACCGCTTGATCGGCCATCGGTGCGCCGATGCAGCGGTGTTCACCGGCACCAAATACCATGTTGGCGTTAGGCGTACGGTTCATCACGCGCTCAATATCAAATTGCTCAGCGGTGCTGCCATAAACCGAGGCATCGTGATTGGCGGAGCCATACACCAAGGAGACCAGCGCATTTTTGGGAATCAGCACACCGCCCAATGTGACATCATGCGCCGCATAGCGATCCGCCAATTGGAACGGAGCGTCAAATCGCTTCATTTCTTGGAAGGCGTTAGCGCGTAGAGCCGCATCACCCTTGCGGTAGGCCGCCCCTGCGCTGGGGTGCGTCAGCAAGTTGTAGATACCGGTACTGGCCAAGAAAACGCTAGAGAGGTAGCCACCTAACAAAAAGTCCAATGCCGAACTCATGGCTTCGCTCGTGCTTAAAGCGGGTGTTGTGGTCAGCCCTTGAATGCGGCAAAACAAACCTTGTGCGTCAACCGTGGAGGAGCTTGTTGGGGACGTGTGCTGAACTGGGCATTGGCTGGCTTGCGCTCCTAGCATTTGCATGATTTGCCCAGCGGCTGCATAGCTGGGGGTTCGCTCGTCCAGCGGCAGCATGGGGTTAAAGGCTTGCAGCATGACCTCTACCAAATCGCCCAAAGTCTTCCACTGGGCGGCGGGCCAACCAAACATATCCATAAAGACATTGCGCAGTACCGGATTGGCATAGTTGGCAATCAGATCAAAGGACGATGCTGAAGTGCTTGCGGTAGCTGCACCCGTTTGAGCTGCGCTTTGGGGGAAAAACAGCGCCAAGGCTTGCTGCGCTTTTCGGGTGGCGCTTTGGCTGACCTGGGCAATGGCCTGCATGAACTCGGGGTCTAAGGCACTGCGTGCACGTGCGTGCTCGGGGTCATCCATAAAAAATAAACCACGTCCTGCGTGAGGAGTGCTGGCGGTTTGCTTGAGGAAGGTATCGGGTGCGAGCGCTGCCTCTTGGCATAGCTCATGGCTAAAGACCCAATAAGACTGGTAGTCGCCGCGTCGAACCAGCGCCACAGGTGCGTGCTCGCGGTAGACCGCGTAGTAGGGGTAGGGGTTGCGTAAAAAACTGGGATCCATGGGGTCAAACACATCGGGCGCAAAGCGCGATTGGGTTTGAATGGCCGGTGGTTCGCTGATCCACTGCGCAGGCCCCATCAAGGTGGCGGCTGTATCGTCAAAGCCTTCGCCTTTGGCGAGCCAGCGCAGGCTGTTCATGCCGGGCATGAGTACGTAGAGGCTGCCGCGCGTGGTCGTCCAGCGTGGTGTTTTGACGGTAATAGGTGTTTGCCCCGCAGGCATGGGGATTTCAAATTGTCCGCCCAAGGTTTGCGAACCAATGATCGGGTCTTGGGTTCCCTTAATGCCGCTAGTTGCAAAGTCGCTGTTGCTCCACTGCTGGGTCAAAAATTCAAATTGCCGTTCTAAGTCCGCGCAGATAAACAGACCAAATAAGCCACGCCGTGCGTTGGGGTTGTCGGCGCTCCAAGCAGGGCCATAAGGCATACCGCGCCGAATAAGACGGCGGCTATACGGCTGTCCTGCTACCAAACTGCTGCGTGGATTCATGCGGCGGATGTGAGCCCCCACGGGGCACTGGAGACCTTGATGGTCGTTGGGTAGCTCAGGGTGAGCGAGTGAAGGTGCGTAATCAAAGGCGTTCAGACCATCATCCAGTTTGGAGCCTGCAGCCAAAGGTCGCCCATCACGCCAGCGCCCCATCAGTTTTGCGGCCACCCATTCACGGTCAACGCCGCTCGCCTTGGCGGTCTGGTCTAAGCTGGATTCAAATGCGGCGACATCTTGGTCAAGCACTCGCACCGCTGCAAAGGTGCCGTTTTGGCATAGCGCGGCAGGCAATTGCCCAAGACTTGTGCCGCCATAAACGCTGGTGTATTGATTACCGAGTAAAAATTCACCCACGCCCGCCAGCGGCTGC
Source organism: uncultured Burkholderiaceae bacterium (assembly GCA_964485285.1). Taxonomy (GTDB): domain Bacteria; phylum Pseudomonadota; class Gammaproteobacteria; order Burkholderiales; family Burkholderiaceae_C; genus JASGCK01. The sequence continues at coordinate 4,875 of CAZAIW010000162.1, forward strand.
CAATCAGGGTCGGATACGGTACCCGGCTTGGGCATAAACAGGCCTGCCAATCGAGGCTGGGCAATACCGTCCTTGTAGCCAAACTGCACTTTGCCGTCTGGCATGGCTCGGGCTTCGTGCAGATGTACCAGCTCGATGTCGTGCGCCGCAAATGCATCAAGCAGTTGCTGATGCCGACGATCCCGCTCGCCATAGTGAACTTCACCTCCAACAAAAAGAGACAGTAG
>CAZAIW010000163.1:0-5091 GCA_964485285.1 uncultured Burkholderiaceae bacterium
GGGCGGTACAAGGCATTAAGCGCAATCAAGTCCTCAAAGCGGCTGGGCTTGGCATCCTTCAAGGTGCCTTGCATCCCTCGGCTTTCAAACTGGAACACGGCCTCGGTGTTGCCCTGCGCGAACAGTTGGTAGACCCGCGCATCGTCAAGCGGCAGTGTGTCAAAAATAAAGTTTTCTTGCCCCTTGTGCCGTGCACGAATCAGACTTCTGGCGATCTCCAAAATCGTCAGCGTTGCCAATCCTAAAAAGTCAAACTTGACTAGGCCAATGGCCTCCACATCGTCCTTGTCGTATTGACTGACCGCCGAGTCGCTGCCGGGCTGTTGGTACAGCGGACAAAAGTCTGTCAGCTTGCCCGGGGCAATCAGCACGCCCCCAGCATGCATCCCCACGTTGCGTGTCAGTCCCTCTAGTTTTTGCGCCAACTCCAACAGCGTCTTCACGTCTTCCTCATCGGTTAAACGCTTTTTGAGCGTGGGTTCGGCCTCGATCGCGCCCGCAATCGTCATGTGCACACCGGGCTTGTTGGGCACCAGTTTGCTGATGCCATCGACAAAGTTGTACGACAAGTCCAGCACGCGCCCCACATCACGAATCGCCGCGCGCGCAGCCATCGTGCCAAATGTCACGATTTGGCTCACGGCCTCTATGCCGTATTGCTGCTTGACGTAATCGATCACGCGGTCGCGGTTATCGCGGCAAAAGTCAATATCGAAGTCGGGCATCGACACGCGCTCTGGATTTAAAAATCGCTCGAACAGCAAGTTGTATTGCAGCGGGTCTAAGTCGGTAATTTTGAGTGCATACGCCACCAGCGATCCCGCGCCCGAACCACGCCCCGGCCCCACCGGGCAACCGTTGTTCTTGGCCCAATTGATGAAGTCGCCCACAATTAAAAAGTACCCCGGAAACCCCATCTTGAGGATGGTGTTGATCTCAAACTCCAGCCGCTCGGTGTACCGCGCACGCTGCGCATCCCGCACAGCGCTATCGGGATACAAGAGCGCAAGGCGTTCCTCTAAGCCCGCCAGCGACAGCTCGCGGAAGTACTCGCTAATCGGCACGGGTGCACCGCTTCGCACGGGGGTTGGATAGTCCGGTAACTGCGGCTTGCCCAGTGTGAGCACCACGCTACAGCGCTTGGCAATCTCTACCGTGTTGGCAAGGGCGCTGGGTAGGTCGGCAAACAGCTGCGCCATCTCTTGGCTGGACTTGAAATACTGGTCGCTCGTGTACTTGCGCGTGCGGCGCTGGTTGCCCAAAATATCGCCATCGGCAATGCAGATGCGCGCCTCGTGCGCTTCGTAATCATCCGCCGTCATAAATTGCACCGGATGCGTCGCCACGACGGGTAAGTTCAGCTTGGCCGCCAGTTGGACGGCTCGCGTCACGTACACCTCATCGCCCGCGCGTCCGGCACGCTGCAACTCGATATAAAAACGGTGAGGGAATGCAGCGCTAAGCCGCATGGCAATAGCCTTTGCAAGCGGCGTATCGCCAGGAGCCTCTTGTAGCAAGGCTTGCGCCAAGGCACCGCTGGCAGTGCCGTTTTGTGCGCCCGACAGCGCAATCAACCCATCCGACTTCTCAGCCAGCCACTCCCAGCGCATCACGGCTTGATTGGGCACCAAATGCTCAGTCCACGCACGCGCCAACAACTCGCACAGATGCAGATAACCTTGTTGGTTTTGTACCAGTAGCACAAGGCGCGACAGCGACACATCAGCGCCATCGCCCGCATGGCCAAGGCCTTGCACCCACACATCGGCACCCAAGATGGGTTTAACGCCTGCGCTACGCGCCTCTTTATAAAACTTGATCGCGCCGTAAAGGTTTGACAGATCGGTGATCGCCAGCGCGGGCTGACCGTCCGCTTTGGCCGCTTTAACAAGTTCGTCAATGCGCGCAGTGCCATCAACAACCGAGAACTCGGTATGGGTACGAAGGTGAACAAACATCATCTGAATGGAGAGAAGTTAGGCGACCAACTGCATGATGTCATTCACTTCTTGGCACACCAATTGAAGTATGGCAGGGCTGACACGCCGCCAAGGATGAGGCTTTGCGCCACGTTGGTGCCAATCGAACGATTGGGGCTGATTGCAAATGATAAAACTTCGTTGATTCAACCCTTTAGAGTTATCGATAGCAAAAGGATTGGTCGCATTGGACTGGCTGCTGGACATCGGCAATCCGATCACCAAACCTGTTCGCGCATTAAACATCTTGGGCGACAGCACCAGCATGGGATGCGTATCCTTCATCTCTTTGCTAGGTTGAGGGTTAAAGTTGATCCAAATGATGTCCCTGCGCTCAGGAACCCATATGTCTTTGGTGCTCATGAATGTGAGGATGCAAACTCGTTACCAACGGGTGAATCGGCCATCAACTCGCGACCGTGAATCGTTGGATCAAATCGTTTTAACTTTTGCGCAAGCGTCATGCGCTTCGTTGCCGCCACCAACTCCAATCGACCTGGTGCAACCACATGAGCCTCTAGCTGTCCATTGCGCTCAAGACCTAGCGTCTTGAGCAAAGACAAGGGCAAACGAATACCTTGGCTGTTGCCCCAAGGACTGATGGAGAGTGTGGTGGCGGAAAGTGCCGTAGAAGTCATAGGTCAAGTATAGCCGCACGTATAGCCAAAGGCTCATGCACATTTCATTTTTCTGTCTTTGGAAGCTTGCGCGAGGTGTGCACAATGTCCACCACCTCCCATACACCATCGGCTCGCTGGCGCGTGTAGGCGTTATAGGGTAAATTTTTAATGACCAGTTTTCTAAGTGCTGGCATGAATTCACTCACAGGAATGCTTCTAGGGAAAGTGGCAACTGTTTGAACTTGCTTAAAAATCCTATCCTCAACTGACTTGGCAACAGCATGCCCTGCTTGTTGCTCATACCAGAGAATAATTTCGGCAAGGCTGTCCAGCGCAAAGTCTGACCACTCAATCGACATGGCAATGTGAATTTACGCAGTCACAACCATCAATTGCCGCCGAGACGCAAGACGTGAGTGGAGCACCGCCCGCGCGACATCAGTTGGATAGCTTTTCATTTCACCACTCTCCAGCCTTTTGATCGTGCTCGTCAGGCGTTTTTTAAGCCACTCGTTATAGCCTGCCTCTGGCGCTTGACGTGCGTGCTCTAGCTGAACGGTGGTGTCTGCGTCTTTTAACATGTTAGCAACCATGATTTAGAAGTTGTTTATACGGTCATTGTATGGGCAAGCCAATGATCCAATAGCCGATACCCGCGGCTACGCAACCTTCACCCGAAACCACGCCGCATACATGGCGGGCAAGCTGAGCAGCGTCAAAAAGGTTGCGACCACCAAGCCACCCATGATGGCAACGGCCATGGGCCCCCAAAACACGCTACGGGTCAGCGGAATCATGGCCAAAATGGCGGCGGCGGCGGTCAGCACAATAGGGCGGGCGCGGCGCACGGCGCTGTCCACAATGGCTTGCCAAGGCGCTTGTCCGGCTTCAATATCTTGCTCAATTTGGTCAATCAAAATCACCGAGTTACGCTGAATCATGCCCATGAGCGCGATCACGCCCAAAAGCGCCACAAAGCCAAATGGACGATTGAACAGCAAGAGCGCACCAGCTGCGCCAATGATGCCAAAAGGCCCCGTTAAAAAGACGAGTAAGGAGCGCGAGAAGCTCTTGAGCTGAAACATAAGCAGCGTGAACGTGATAAACAACATCACCGGCACGCCCGCTGCAATGGAGGCCTGCCCCTTGCTGCTTTCTTCTTGCGCACCTGCCACCATGATGGAGTAACCAACCGGTGCCCCAGCGCGTATCGCGACGAGTTGCGGATCGATCTGCGCCGTGACAGTTGGCGCTTGAATATCGGCCTTGATGTCGGCGTTGACCGTGATGGCGTAGTCGCGGTTTTCACGCCACATCACGCCGGGTTCGTAGACCAATTCGGGCTTGGCAATTTGTAGCAGCGGCACGGCCTTGCCCGTGCTGGTGAGCACATTGAGCTGCGCCAGCTCCTCTAGGCGATGGTGCTTGACCACGCTCGCCGCCGCATGACCCGCGTACAGCCGCATCACGATGTCGATTTGCTTGTCGCCATCGCGCAGCGTTGCTACTGGCGCACCGCCGCCCAGCAAGATGGTGGCTTGAGCGATCGATTGGCTGGTGATGCCTAGGTTTCTGACTTGCTCTTGATCGATGTTCAGTTTGATCGTTGCAATGGACTCGTTCCAGTTGTCATTGACTCCCAGCGTAGAGGCGTTTTTCTCCACCACGGTTTTGACTTGATTGGCTATTGATCTGACCACCGCCGCATCAGGCCCCTCCACCCGAAACTGCACCGGATAGTTCACGGGCGGCCCATTGGGTAGCAGCTTGGCGCGACCGCGCACGCTGGCCAGCTCGTTGCGAAAGGCTTGCTCTAAGCGGCTTCTCAGCGCATTTCGCTCGGGCAAACTCTTGGGCATCACGACAATTTGCGCGACATTGCTTTGCGGAAAAATTTGATCCAGCGTGAGCACAAAGCGCTGACTGCCCGCGCCTATGTTGCTGGTGTAGCTGGCGACCTCGGGCTGCTTGGCCAGCCAAGCCTCGACCTTGCGCACCTCGGCATCGGTTCGGTCATAGCTCGTGCCCTCGGGCAACCACATATCCACCATGACTTCTAGGCGTGAGGAGTCAGGAAAGAACTGCTGCTCCACCTTACTCATGCCCACCATGCCCAGCGCAAACGCCAGCAGCGTCGCGGCAATGGTCTTCCAAGGGTTTTTCACGCACCACGTCACCATGCGGCGCAGCAGGTTCAAAGCGGGCGTATTGAAGACATCGTGCGACGAGTGCCCTGCCTGTAAGCCTTGTTCTGATTGGCCTGTGGCAGCAACAAGCCCCAAAGCCTTATGGGGATTGGTCTGCGGGCGACCCCTCAGTATCAAAAAGCCCAAATAAGGGGTAAAAATGACCGCTGCAATCCACGATAAAACCAGCGCCATCGCGGTCACAGAAAAGATGGTGAAGGTGTACTCGCCAGCGGCTGACTTGGCCATGGCAATGGGTAAAAATCCAACCGCCGTGATGAGCGTACCGGTCAACATCGGGAAGGC
>CAZAIW010000164.1:0-5087 GCA_964485285.1 uncultured Burkholderiaceae bacterium
TTAACGATAGACCTGCTGATAATGATCGGTCAATTGGGCAGCGGATTTATGATGGTTTGCTTGAACTTGGTAAAGCGATTGCCGATATTTTGACGACGCAATCATCGTCACCACCCCAGAATGCTTATGACCCCAACGGGCCTAAAGCCCCAGGAAAACCTTCGGCGGATGATGGGTTCATAGAGCCTAAAGGGGGTGACAAATGGAGTCCAAATCCAAATGGTCGAGGTTATGGGTGGGAGGATCGAGATGGCAATGTATGGGTACCAACTGGCCAAGGTGGGGGGGCACACGGCGGACCGCATTGGGACGTTCAGGGACAAAATGGCCGAGGGCTAGGTAATAGATACCCAGGTGGGAAATTTCGCCCACATTGAACAAGGTTAAAAATGAAAATTGAACTAGAAATTGATCAATGCTTCTTTTATTCTGCTGGCGATGAAGCCCTATTTTTTGAAGGACTAAAGCGGATAAAGGCTATCCACGAAGTGAAGGGGTATGGACAAATACTTGCTTTGCGATTGAGTTTGAGTGAAATAAATCAACAATCGTTACGTGATTTATTTGGTTTGTTATCTAGGTACAACATACCTTTGCGACCATTAAGTGGCTTGGCAAAAAAGAAGAATTACTCTTGGCTACACAATGCTCAAGCGTATTGGTATAAAGAGTTGTTCGAACCGATACCGACCCTGCCCTCTCAGCCCATCACCCCACCACCACGCTAGACTGAAGTTTCGCCGTAACCAGCACAGCCGCGTGGACAACCTGAACTTAGCTGAAATCAAAGTGTTCGGCTTTCCTGTTACCAACACTAATACCGCTGTCGCGCTCTCAAACAGTCAAACCACCAGCGCTATTGCCTCCAATGAGAACAAGCTAGCTACCCAAACTTCCGACCGCACCCTTAGCTTTCTCTATGGCCCCGAGCACCAGCGGATCAATCAAGTGATTGAGCTGACCAACAACGCGCCGACACAGTATCAAGCAGGCACTATTTGGTATTTAAATGGTGACGATGGACAGTCGCTCACCTACGAAAAAGAGATCAAGACTTCGGGGGTCATCGAGCACAAGCACTACCTCACAGCAGCGGGCATGACCTTTGCGCTTTATACCCAAAGAGCGGGGACGGGGGTGACGGCAAACGGGACAGCGCCTATAGCAGCAACGCCCGTGCTGTACTGCCCAAGCGGTCAAACACTGGTAGGGGGCAACTGCACCAACACTGCCGCCGTCGGCATAAGCAGCCTCACGAGGTATAGCTGCCCTGCGGGGCAGACGCTGGTGGGCCCGTCTGCGCGCCCACCAATGCAGCCCAAGACCTGACCGCATGGCTGCGCACGAACAAACCAAGCGAGCTCAAGGCAACAGCTAGTAGCATTGACGCTGGCGGTTATGCACCAAAATTCCTCATTGATGGTGGCACCGCCGACATCTATCCAAACGCACAAAGCACCGCCGCTACCGTGCTTGAGTGGGTCGAAGTGGACTTAGGCAGCGACTACCGACTAGCCAAGGTTGACCTGTACAACCGAAACGACACCTACGCATGGTGCTGCGGCGCACGCTTAAACGGTGCAGCCGTACAAATTTTGGACGGCAGCAGAAACATCCTGCAAACGCTACCCACCATTACCAATGCCACAACAGCAAGCATCCATAGCTTCGCGGTTGATCAAACCGCAAGGTACATCCGCGTGCAGCACAGCCGCGTGGACAACCTGCACTTAGCAGAAATCAAAGTCTATGGCTATCCCAACCTAGTGGGACTCGCCACAACCCCCGCCACACCCGTCTACACCTGCCCAGCAGGCCAAACGCAAAGCGGCACAGGCGCAACTAGCACCTGCACAACACTCAGCAGCACGCCAGCGCTCATCAGCTACACCTGCCCCGCAGGCTATGGCCCGCAAGGCACATCCTGCGTGGCCTCCAGCAGAGCCAGCACGGCAGCCCAAGCGCTACGGTACTTCCAGCAAGACCACCTAGGCAGCATTGCCATCATCACGGATGAGGCCGGACAGGTGGTCGAGCGCCTTGCTTATGACCCGTGGGGCAAACGCAGATTTGCCACAGGTCTTGCAGATAAGCAAGACAGCTTAGTCGGTCAAACCACAGACCGAGGCTACACCGAGCACGAGCACCTAGACGAAGTGGGTGTGATCCACATGAACGGGCGCCTGTACGACCCGTTGGTGGGACGGTTTATGAGTGCTGATCCTTTTGTGCAAAATCCGTATGACCTGCGTAGTTTTAATCGGTACAGCTATGTCTACAACAACCCGCTGAAAAACTTTGATCCGAGTGGGTATTGCACGGAAGAGGATGGTTATCAGGCGTGCGGTGGTATTGACGATTTTGGGGTTCCGGGCACTGGAACAACTGTGCCAGGAACAGGTATAACGATTGTGCCGGGAACAGGTGGAACGATTGTTCCGGGAACGGGCGGGTATGCTGGCAATTTGGTAGGGCCGGGAGCAGGGGCTGGTACAGGCAACATTGGCTACACCAATTCAGTTTGCGGTATGGTGCAGTGCGCCGGTACAAACCTACAGATGGGGTTGTATAGCAATGCTGATGGATCGTCATATGCAATCACTAATATTAACAATTTTCAGTACATCAATTCATTTGTTAATTCGACGTTGAATACGGGAGCAGTTAACAGGTTTAACAGCTTGATGAGTGGTCAAAATGGGGTTTTGGTGGCACAGGCGGGTGGGGCGTTAAGCGGCATGTATGGCCGATTAATTTGGGGTAGTGGTGCGGCGGGCGCTGCTGGTAATCAAGGCTCAACTGGGAGTTCGGGTTACGATTACGTTAACGGTAGACCTGCTAGTAACAATCCATCAGTTGCAGATGCGATTTGGGACTGGTGGAAAAACCTTACAGCACCTGAGCCACCGCCGGAGGTTGTTTATCGCGTATGGGGGGGAGGCGCGAAAGCTGATGGAAGATATTGGTCACCAATAAATCCAGATTCTTTAGGTTCAAACTATCGTGATGCAGCAGGTCTTCCAAATGAGAATACGGGTACAAACCTTATTACTGGATTGCTGGTAAATCGTGCTGGTGTGGAGGTTAGTTCAGCTACCCCCCTTGATGGGAATCGCGGTGGACTTGTTCAGTACTTCATCCCTGACCCAAATAAACAGGTTAAAGTAATCTCAAATAAAAGCGTTAAATTTTAAAACTCATGGATAATTTTTATTATTACTCAGATGAATGTGCGCGTGACGATTTGCCCGTGCGTTGTAGACTAGTTCGTTACCTCAATGTAGACGGCATGAAGCATAAAGCCGCAGTTATTGAAGCTGAGCATCCAGTATATGACTGTCAAGAATCTATGTTTATTGCACTTCCTAAAAATGCAGAAGATTTAATAGACCAACTAATCGAGGGGAAATCGATTCGCATTAATTTGATGCGTTACGATGAACGAGCAGGCGAGGCAATGCTTGACTTATCTAATGGCTTAAAAGGCGTACAAGACTGGGGTACGTTGACTTTATCGAAAGAGCTTGCTGAAAAGTGGCAACTAAGGTGATATAGCTTGAAACCCCCCCACCAGCCGTGTCCTCCCAGCCAATAGCCCCGCACAGCCATCTCTCTTTTAAACAAACAAAAACCCTCCACCAACCCCATAGCCGCTAAGACTGAGGAGTGATGAGGGGATTGACTAAACGGTTAAGCCGTCAGCCCTTAGCCACCTTGCCTTTAACCGCCTTAGGCTTAGATTTAGGCAGCGGCGCATCGTCGGTAATAAAACCGATTTGGCGCTTGGGCGGTGTGGATTCTGTGGGCGGGGTCATCAGCTCGCGCAAGGTATCCATCACTCTCTTCAACTGCGCACGGGTATTGCTGCTAAACGTATCGTGACTCATCTCCAGCCGCTCGGTGGTCGGCTCCAACTGAGAGAGCCGCTGGGCAAGATCAGCATGAAGGCTGGCCGCTTGGCGAAGTTGCACAAACGCTCGCACCACGTAAATACCCATCTCCACCGCTTGGGCGGAGGCCAACACATTAGCCGCTTGAATTGCGCCGTGTTCGGTGAAGGCGTAGGGCAGCACCTTAGAGAACTTGAGTTTTTGGAGGTGGTCACAGTTTGTGACCACCTCAGCCTTCTCAGCCTCGTTCAGTTGAAACATGAAATCCCCAGGAAACCGCCCAGGATTACGCTTCACCGCCTGATTCAGCGCCTTGGTCGGCACGCCGTAAACGTCCGCCAAATCAGAGTCAACCATCACCCGCTGGCCACGAATAATTTGAATCCGCGACTCAATACGCGGTGCCAGCAGCGTTGTCGTTGGCATGGCCGCGCTCATGCAGGCACTCCCAGCGCCACACTAAACCGAAGCCCTGCTGCGCCCAGCACGGCCAAGAGTGTGGACAGTGTTGGATTGCCTTTAGGCGAGAGCACACGGTAAAGGCTCTCACGCTGAATCCCCGCCTTAGCCGCCACCTCGTTCATGCCCTGCGCTTGCGCCACATGGCGAAGGGCGATCAGCAAGGCCTCACGGCCTTCCTGCGTGTGGCTATCCTCTAACGCCGACTGCAAATACGCATTGGCAAACGCAGGATCAGCCTTGAGCATCTCCACCATACTGTCGGCGTGTGAGCGAGATTTAAGCGTAGCCGCAGCCGCTTTGCGTGCCACAGGTGTGCTGTCGACACGGCGAACCACAAGGCGCGTAGGCGCATGGGCTTTGCTGCCAGTTCTGGTTTTAGTGCGAGTTACTGTCGTCATGATATTTACCTCGTGTGTTTAATCTCTTTGCTGCCAATCAGCCCAAAGCCCTTTAGCCGTCTCAATGTCTGCCGTTTGTGTCCGCTTGTCACCACCGACCAGCAGCAGTAAAAGCTGCTTGCCCGCTTGCGTGTAGTAAACGCGGTAGCCAGGCCCGTGATCAATGCGAAGCTCCCACACGCCGTCGCCCACAAACTTGCAATCCCCAAAATTACCCAATCCCAAACGGTCGATGCGCTTGGCGATGCGCACCTTAGCCATCATGTCGCGCAGACCAGAGAGCCAATCGGCAAACCGATCGTGACCCTGATCATCCAAATAATGCGTGATGGTGTAC
>CAZAIW010000165.1:0-5072 GCA_964485285.1 uncultured Burkholderiaceae bacterium
GTCAAGTTGAGGGCTTGCCAAACTTGCTCAACGCCAAAGTCAGTGGTGGCAGCCATTTTCAAACTGGCGATGCCGTCGGACTCGTATGCACTCAGCCAGAACGACTCATTAGTTTTGATGCTGTGGGGCAAGCTACGAAGTAATCGGTGTTTCACTGACAAATTCAGACGTGAACTACTCGAAAGAGTAAAGCGCAAAAAAGCCCCGCTCATCACGAAGCAGGACTTTCCTTTTATTTAGACCAGTAGATGTTGTCGATATAGAACTTTTTCTTACTGTCTGCAAGGCTCGGCGTGTTGCCTGTTGTTCCATAGCGATTCGCAATCACAAATGGGTTGGTCACCTTGGTCATGTCTAACACCGCGAGCGCACTAGTTCGCGTGTCATAAGACTTTGCGCCAGATGGCGTAATGGCACTGATCGGAATCGACACGTTACACCATGTGTTGTTGTTGACGTAGCCGAAACTGTTGTTTGCAGGATCAATGACCAAATAGACATCATAAGCCGTTGTGGCCGTGACGGTACCCGTTAAGAATCCCACTTCAATTTTTCCGGGATAGTCGGTTTTAATGCTGAAATTGAGTCGCCCGGTTGCAACGAATTGCGACAAGTCATCCGATGTGGTGAGCAGTGCTGCAATCAATCCCCAACCCCAAGCTGGAGACGCATTTTCAGGCGCAGGGGTAATTTCCATTGCCTTAGTGCCATCACCAGGGGCCGCGGTTGTGGGATTTTCACCAGCATAGGCGGTAGCAGGGGTATTCCAACCCGTCCATAGTATTGCCTCTGTCGGTTTGACTTCCCCAGCACTAATGGTCTCGGCATAAATGGTGTAGCGATTAGCAGTAATCGTGCCATTACTTGCGGTCGGAATGTAGTAAAGCGCGTCGGCAGCCGTGTAGGTGCCAGCTTCCCAAGTCGAGCTGGGATAGAGCGATTGCACCACGTAGCGAGCTTGGCGGTTGACATTAAATAACCCCCAGTTGTCGTCACTACCTTTCCATGGTTCATCGAATGCTTCAAAGTAAAAAATTGAGCGAGGCTTATCACCACTGACGCTGAGGGAGGCGGTCAGGCGATCAAAATACATCTTCTGGTTGACGGGGTGAGCACGACTTTTCTCGCCACCAGACGCAATGGCTTTCCATCCAGTTTCACCAATCACGATGGGCATTGACGCTAGACCCAGAGTTCGCATGTGCGCTCTAACAGCCGCATAGTCCTGTTGCAGGGCAACAAGTGCCGCGTCCATCATGGCGACCGCACGTTTGTCTGCTGCAATGGCGGTTTGTTGCCAATTCCATTTGGTCGCGTTGTGAACCGAATCGGCAATCGGATAGGAGTGCATGGCGACAAAATCAATGGCGTTCAATACGGGTTTGGGATCATTTTTTTCAGTTGAGTATTTGGCGAAAAATGCCCAGTTATCGTCGGTGGTCACGGGCTGAGTGACTTGATTGCGAACGCTGGTGATGTACCCCACCATTTCTGTTACGGGGACTGGGTTCCATGTGTTCCAACTGACCATGGTTTCATTGCCCACACTCAGCGCCAAAACGATATCAGAATACGTTTTTGCCAACGCAACGCCGCGCCCAATCTCGGCTGCATTCACGTCAGGGCTGCCCTTTTGGATCCAAACACCTAACATCACTTTGATGTCCAGTTTGTTGGTGGTAATCGTCTCTAAGACGAGTTTAGAGACCTTGTCAGAGCTGTCAAATAAACGAATTAGCGTAAATCCACCAGCAACTAACAGCTGCAAATCTTGCAGTACGTTGGCGGGCGTTACGATTTCGGTGTCGCGGTTGCTACTCCTGAATGGGGAGTACGACACGCTTTTACGTGAGCCAAAATCAGCAGGTAATGCGCGTTGTTTAACACCTTCTGAGGGGATCGTGCCACCACCGCCACAGGCTGACAACATCGTCATGATGCCCAAGGTGACCATGTTGCGGCGTGAAATACCTTGATGACCCTGTGGTGCGATGGGGGGCTGTTTTGACGGAATGAAGGATTGGTTTGATAGAGATTGCTTCATGATTGCATCTTTGAAAGTAGTGAGAAATGCGGCGTTTAAAAAACGTACACGACACCAAGTCCTAACCAATTGCCGGTTTGGCTTACACGCGAGTCCACGTTGGTGAAGGCGGCATTACCCGGCATCGACATGGGTGACAAACCTAAGCGATCGTAATGAAGCAGGCCCGCAAAGCTATAGACCTGAAAACCACCGCCTACGTCGTAATTCAGTCCAACCGTGTTGATGGTGGCACCGTTGCTTTGTCCACGCTCGCTGGGGTTATCGGTTTTTGCTGTGCCTAATCGAACCATGCCTGTGGATGCTGTCCACTTGCCGGTTTTGTAACGGACTCCCAGCATCCAATCAAGCGAAGTCGCCGCATAGCCAGGATTGGCGACTCCGTTCAAAGTGCCATCCCAATTGACGTTAAACATATTGTTCCACTGACTTTGTGTGCCTGCCTGTGTGATGACCGCATACGCACCGCTCCAGCGGTTGTTGCGTAAACCGCCTGAAACTTCAATGCGTGAGTTAACTTGGTAGCGTCCCATTGCCATACTGATGGCCTGTCCGGAGCCACCTAGCTTGCTATCGTCGGCTGGATTAGATGTGAGACTTGTGAAGGGGCCATGGCTCCAAGCTTGCGGATTGCCATTTCGGGAGTCTTGATGCATCATGTCCAGCACAAGATCGCCCTTGCGATACTGGGCGTAGAGTTCTAAAAAGCGTGGCTTGTGAATTTTGAAATTTTGATTCCCCTGATCGTACGTGGCTTCTAATACCAAGTCACCTTGCGCGACATCAAAGATGCGTGAGGTATAGCGCACAGCATTCGTCATTAAACCGTAGCCTGCACCACTTGACCCCCACGCATCGGCTGCGTTAATGTTGGTGCCGTAAGGGAAGTCAGCAATGCTCCAAGTGCGCGTGGCCATGGCTCCAATACGAACGCTGCCATATTCTTCATGACTGAGGGCGATATTCTTCTCATACCAAAACCCGGGAATATCTTTTTTGCCATCGCGCCAACGCTGACTCAGCAGGGCATTCAATTTAAAGCCTTTACCTAGGTCATATTTAGCCCCCAACCATGGTTGAAACAGCGTGACATGTTTGTTGGATGTGCCGTAGGGTGCACCCACAATCAAAGTGTCAGCCCAGCTGCGCTGCTTGTTTTCATCAGGGAACTGTTGACAGTTGTCACAGTGGTTGCTGCCGCGCTGCACCTCGGCTTTGGCAAAACCAGTCAAACTGAACATGCCATCGGGACCAAAGTCAATGGCGTAACAAGGTAGGGTGAAAAGCGGACTCAAGGCTACTGCGAACTTACCCAAGCGCGCTTTGAATTGCGGAGGAAGTGTATGGAAGGGTGCCATATGTAAAAATAAAAGTAGTTTGAAAGCGCTTTCATTATGATGCAAAATCAAGCGTATGTCACTTCGTATTTGGTTTTTCAACACAATTTAAAGGACTGGTCGTCATGCGATTCCTATTTTTTTTCGGGTTTTTCGGTTTTTTCTACGCTGCTTATATGCCGGTCTTGAGTGCGCAAACCGTGCCACTTGGAGCGGGTGGATATGCCTTATCTCCCAAAGGAGATGACCCCAAGCCCCCTGCTGCGCCTTATCGTACGGTGACGATGTTGACTAAGGCGGCACCGACGAATCAGTGGTATTCGACATTGATATTTCATGAGCGTCCCGATGCTATTTATGCACATCCCCTCAGCGTGAAGGCTGTCGCAGCAGGTATAGAGGTGGCGTTGCCGCGCCAAGAAGTTGTGCCCACAGAGCGCTTGGATGTAGAAATTCATTACACGCACAAATCGCCATTGCTGATCTCACCGGTCGCTTTCCCGGCGGGAAAGGCTAAGCTGGCTCGCGCTAGCGACTGGTCGATCGACATCAGTCAAGCACAAGGCGATAACGAGCTTTTGAGCACCGTTACACATGGCAGTCCGTATGTTTACTTCCAGATCAACCGAGGTGATTTACGCATCAAACTGCCTGCCACGGGAGAGCGGCTAGCGAGCATGTCGGACGCACGCACGTTAACGCTACTCACGGGAGGACAAACTTTTGCCTTCTTTGGGCCTACTGGGGTTGTGTGGGAAAAACTGAGCGATCAAGAATGGTTGGTCAAGTTGCCTGCCGGTAAAGGCTATTTGTCAGTCGCAGCTTTGCCAAATGATGATGAGGCAAATATCGAGGCATCCTTTAAGCTCATTCAGCAACACGCTTATGCGTTCATCACGGAGACGCAAGTGAGTTGGCAATTTGATTCAGCAACGAGCAGGGTTCAATCACACTTTAAAGTTGCAAGCAAAATGGTGGAAGGTGACGCAAGGCCTCCTTTGCTGGGGCTTTATCCGCACCATTGGTATCAAAATGCGCAGGTACAAGCGGCTATCAAGCCGGGCTTTCAGAGTCTGCGTGGCCCGATCAAGCTGCTGGCGGCCTCTGAATTCAAAACGTTAGCGACTTATCATGGTTTTGTGCCATTTTGGCCTAGCGTTGAGGGTAGCGAGCAGATTTCTGAATTGCGCGATGTCATGAAGGTTGATGTGCGCAACGCACGCCGGATGATGCTCGAACTAGGCAATGGTCCTTATTGGCAAGGAAAGGGTTTGCAGCGAATTGCGAAATTGATGGATGTGGCCGAGCAACAAGGCGATCTGGCTGCACGCGATCAATTGTTAAGTCTCATGAAGACTCGCATCGAGCAATGGTTCTCTGGTAAAGACAGTAAAACTTATTTTCAACTTGATAAAACGTTAGGCACAGTTGTTGCACATCCCGAGGAGTACTTCAGTATCGCGCAAATGAACGATCACCACTTTCACTATGGTTACTGGATTCGCGCTATGGCGGATATCGCTTTGCGTGACCCTGCATGGGCGAGTCAGGCGCAGTGGGGACGGATGGTGGAGTTGTTGATTGCCGATATAGCGACGGCCGAGCGTGGGCGTGCAGACTTTCCATTCTTGCGAAATTTCGATGTGTATGAAGGGCACTCTTTGGCATCTGGTGTGGGTTTGGTTGAATAC
>CAZAIW010000166.1:0-5070 GCA_964485285.1 uncultured Burkholderiaceae bacterium
CACCACCATCGAGCCGCTAGCCTCGGATACCGGCAAACCTGCGCCGATCGCTGCGGCCATCGGCTCTTCGATTAAAAAAACTTCGGAGGCACCAGCGCCGAGTGCTGACTCGCGAATCGCGCGGCGCTCCACTTGGGTCGAACCACAAGGCACACAAATGATGATGCGTGGGCTGGGTTTGAGTAGCTGGCGTGGATGCACCATCTTGATGAACTGCTTGAGCATTTGCTCCGTCACTGTAAAGTCAGCGATCACGCCGTCTTTCATGGGGCGAATGGCTTCAATGTTGCCGGGTACTTTGCCCAGCATTTGCTTGGCTTCTAAGCCAACAGCTTGAATGGTTTTTTTGCCTTGGGGACCGCCTTCGTGACGGATGGCCACAACCGACGGCTCATCTAACACAATCCCCTTACCTTGTACATAAATCAGCGTATTGGCCGTACCCAAATCAATGGCTAAATCGGTGGAAAAGTAGCGACGAAAAGCGCTGAGCATGAGGTAGTCCTGTTAAAGAATGTGCAAACACTGGATAATACCCGATAAACCAATCTCTTCATAGGTAAAACATGGCTTTAAGTCAACAAGATATCGCAAAAATCGCCAATCTTTCAAAACTGGAAATGCCGCAGCCAGAGGCGCAAAAAATGCAGGCGCAGCTGAACCGTTTTTTTGACATCGTGGAGCAAATGCGCGCGGTGGACACCAAGGGGATTGAACCGCTGGCGCATCCTACGCACGCCATGAATGCAGCCATTCAAAGTCACATCCAACTTCGGTTGCGCCCTGATGTTGCCAGCGAGCCCAATCAGCGTCAGGCCAATCAGCAAAGCGCACCAGCCGTTGAGCGCGGATTGTTTCTCGTACCGAAAGTGATCGAATAATGCAAGACCTTCACCTCCTGAGCGTGGCGCAAACCGCCGATTGGTTGCAAGCCAAAAAAATCTCTAGCCTAGAACTTGTCGAGCACTACTTGGCGCGAGCCGCTACACATAAGGCTTTGGGAGTCTATCTCGATCAAAAGCCAGATACAACAAGGCTTGCAGCCAAGGCGGCAGACGAAAAAATCGCCAAGGGCAGCGCACCGCGCCTCACCGGCGTTCCTATTGCGCATAAAGATATTTTTGTGACCCAAGACTTCATCACGACAGCTGGCTCCAAGATGCTAGAGGGCTACCGCTCACCGTTTGATGCCACCGTGGTGACGCGCTTGACCGATGCTGGCATGGTGACGCTTGGCAAACTCAACTGCGACGAGTTCGCCATGGGTTCGGCCAACGAAAACTCCGCCTACGGCGCTGTGCAAAACCCGTGGGACACCACCCGCACGCCTGGTGGCTCCTCGGGGGGTAGTGCGGCAGCTGTGGCGGCTGGACTTGCGCCCGCTGCAACCGGGACCGACACGGGCGGCTCGATTCGCCAGCCCGCTTCTTTTTGCGGTATCACGGGCATCAAGCCCACCTATGGCCGGTCTTCGCGCTACGGCATGGTGGCATTTGCTTCCAGCCTTGACCAAGCAGGCCCGATGGCGCGTACCGCCGAGGACTGCGCCTTGCTTTTGTCCGCCATGTGCGGCGCAGATGTAGACCGCGACTCCACATCGCTTGACTTGCCGCCAGAGGACTACACGCGCACGCTCCATGATTCGATAGCGGGTTTGCGCATCGGCATCCCTCAAGAATTCTTTGCCGATGGTCTTGCTGCCGATGTGCGCACGGCGATAGATGCGGCGCTTGCGCAGTACGAGAAGATGGGCGCACGGCTTGTGCCCATCTCGTTGCCGCGCACCGAACTGTCCATTCCCGTGTACTACATCATCGCGCCGGCTGAAGCGGCCAGCAATTTGTCACGCTTTGATGGCGTGAAATTCGGTCACCGCGCAGCCGACTATCAAGACCTGAGTGACATGTACAAAAAGACGCGAACGGAGGGCTTTGGTGAAGAAGTCAAGCGTCGCATCATGATGGGTAACTACGTGCTCTCGCATGGCTACTACGATGCGTATTACCTGCAAGCGCAGCGCATCCGCCGCATGATTGCCGACGATTTCCAGCGTGCCCTTACCGACTGCGACGTGATTGCAGGCCCCGTGGCTCCTAGCGTGGCGTGGAAGCTGGGTGACAAAAACCGTAGCCCCTTAGATGACTACCTCGCGGATATTTACACGCTCCCCGCATCGCTTGCTGGCTTGCCCGCCATGAGTCTGCCGGTTGGTTTTGGCGAAGGCAACATGCCCGTGGGTATGCAACTCATTGGCAACTATCTGCAAGAAGCCAAGTTGCTTCAGGCTGCGCATCAATACCAAATGAATACTGACTTCCACTTGCAAAAACCTAGGGGAACTTGACATGCACAACGCTTCTGATGAAACGATTGCGCAACTCATCGCAGGCGGGGAGTCGTATCGGTGCGAGTTCAAAAGCGACTTATCCAGCAAAGGCGACGGGAAGGAAAAAATTTGCCGCACCATCTGCGCCTTTGCGAACGACTTAAGTGGCAAAGAAGAAATTGGGGTCATCGCTTTAGGTGTGAATGACGATGGTTCACCATCGGGACTCACAATTGACGATGTGCTGGAACAAAAAATTTCATCCATCCGAGGCGAGGGAAAAATCATTCCGTTCCCAAGTTTTGTCACGGTACGACGCATCTATCAAGGCACACCTATTCTGTGCATTGAAGTACGCCCCAGCATTTCTACGCCCGTGAAATTCGACCAACGCATTTGGGTGCGTCCCAGCAATACAACGCAGCAAGCCAATGCGCAAGACGAACGCCGCTTGAACGAGAAACGTCGCAACAAAGACCAACCCGATGATGCGCAAGTTCTTGAAGGCTTTCACCTCAATGACTTGAATCTGGACTATTTCCAAACACAGTACTTGGTACAAGCATTCGCCGCAGATGTTCTACAGGCCAATGGACGCAGCGTAGAAGAGCGATTAGCCAGCACCAAAATGGCTGGGCACGGCAGAGACGACACGCTGTCCCCCACCGTGTTGGGCATGCTCTGCTTGGGCTTGTCCCCAGCCGATGCCGTGCCCGGTGCTTATGTGCAATTTGTACGTTTTGCTGGCGACGACGAAACAACTGCCGTCTTGGATCAGCAAGAAATCCACGGCAATGTCGCCGACCTCATCCAAAGCACCGAAGCAAAATTCAATGCACACAACCAAGTGCCGATTGACTTCACATCACAAGACCGCGAGCAACGATTTGCGCAGTACCCCAAAGTGGCGTTTCAACAGTTGTTTCGCAACGCCGTGATGCACCGCAGCTACTTTGGTAGCAATGCGCCAATTCGGGTGTACTGGTTCAATGACCGCATCCGCATCACCAACCCTGGCGGCCCATTTGGAATGGGGCTTGAAGAGTTTGGTCAGCCTTATGCCGTGGGCTATCGCAACCCCAATTTGGCAGGTGCACTCAAAGACCTTGGCTTTGTGCAGCGCTTTGGTGCGGGCATCGGCTTGGCGCGCGCTGAATTGCAAAGCAACGGCAACCCGCCGCTAGAGCTCGACCCCAGCGCAAACTATGTGAGCGTCACCATGCGCCAGCGACCATGAGCCAACCAGTCTTTACTTTTTTCAACAACAAAGGCGGTGTTGGCAAAACCACTTTGGTGTACCACGTCGCCCATATGTTTGCACGCATGGGTGTGCATGTGCTGGCGGTGGACTGTGACCCACAAGCCAAGCTCAGCGCTGCATTTTTGCGTGACGAAACGCTCCAAGAACTATGGGATGACACGACGTGCGCCCAAACCATTTATCGCGCAGTTCAACCCATGGTGCGCAAAGGCGATTACGTAGCGCCGAAACTGCAAGCGATCACACCCAAGTTGCATTTGATTGCAGGTGACCTTGGACTGTCTTCTTTTGAAGATCAATTGTCTGAGCAGTGGAGCAAGGCCAATGATGACAACGAGAACACATACAGCCGAGCTTTCGATGTATTGACCGCTTTTTGGCGTTGTGCGCAAGATGCGGCGATCACCTGCGAAGCCCAGATCATCATCTTTGACATTGGGCCAAACTTGGGTGCTATCAATCGCTCTGTTTTGCTGGGCACGGATCACGTTATCGTTCCGCTGGGTGCGGATTTATTCTCTTTGCGTGTTCTCCAAAACATAGGACCCGCCTTGCGCGACTGGCACAAATCGTGGGAAACCCGAAGCGCCAAACCTTTCAACGACTACAGCTTGCCTAAAGGTGACATGCACGTATTGGGCTATGTCGCCATGCAGCACCAAGAACGTTTGTATCGCCCCGTGCAAGCCTACAAACAATGGGTAGATCGGATTCCGAGTGATTACCGCCAATACATCGAACAAACAACGACCGACAACGTTCCAAAAATTGAAGACGACCCGTTTGCACTGGCGTTGCTGCGCCACTACAAAAGCATCATTCCCATAGGACAAGAGGCTCGCAAACCCATCTTTTCTTTGAAAACCGCTGATGGTGTCAGTGGTTCACAAATGGCCACTGTTCGCGCCGCATACGACGATTTTAAAAACCTAGCTAGACAAATTTTGGATAAAGCCGGTTACGGCCAACTTCTTTTATGACTACACCCAAACTCATCCAAGGCTACGAAGTCGTCATCGGCTTTGAGACACACGCCCAGCTCTCTACCCAGAGCAAAATTTTCAGCCGCGCTCCCACTACTTTTGGTGCCGAGCCCAACACGCAAGCCTGCGCAGTCGATTTAGCGCTGCCCGGCACACTGCCCGTCATGAACAAGGGCGCGGTTGAGCGAGCCATCAAGCTGGGATTGGCGCTGGGCTCAACCATTGCCAAGCGCAGCATCTTTGCACGTAAAAATTATTTTTACCCTGATCTGCCCAAGGGCTATCAAATCAGCCAATTCGAGATTCCCGTGGTGCAAGGCGGCGAGGTCTCGTTCTTCCTAGAGGAGGGCAAAGAGACCGTGCGCAAGACCGTGCGTTTGGTGCGCGCGCACTTGGAAGAAGACGCGGGCAAGTCCTTGCATGAAGACTTTATTGGCATGAGTGGCATTGACCTCAACCGCGCGGGCACACCGCTCTTAGAGATCGTGACCGAGCCCGAC
>CAZAIW010000167.1:0-5019 GCA_964485285.1 uncultured Burkholderiaceae bacterium
GCACCTGGCACACAACTTGGCTCTGCGCTTTACCAAAGGCTCGCACGAAGAGCGCTTTGCCGGACTAGAGCTGACAAGGCTTGCCACGGGGCGACCACACATTGTGGGTTCTAGCGCATGGTTTGACTGCGCCCTTGAACGCATCATCCCAGCAGGCGATCACGACATCATGCTGGGACGTGTGCTCAGTTTTGGTGTAGCCAAAGACCCCAGCAACGAGCCGCTGGTTTACGCGCAGCGGCAGTTTGGGCGGTTCATTGTTGAGTCGTCCGTGAGATGAGACTAGTCGATCACCGCCCTTGAAAACAGCGGCAACTTTGATAGCGGCGCGTCGACCGTGTGATGTTGCCCCGCTGCCAATAACTCACCCGAGTTGGCATCCTGCCACGTCTGCCCATCTGGCAGTTTGGGCAAATACACGCGCCTTGTTCTTGCGCCCTCATCGACGACCGGCGCGACCAGATAGCGACTGCCCAGCATGAAATCGTCGCAGTCTTGAAAGCACGTCTCGTCATTGGGAAAGTCATAAAACGTCGGACGAATAATGGGCTCGTGATGGCTGCTGGCGCGTTCAAAGCACTCCAGCAAATAAGGCATGAGTTGATAGCGCAACTGGATGGCAGCGATCACCTCCTTGGTCACTTCGGGGTGCATCCACGGCACGTTGGAGACGTTGCCTTCTTTCCACGAATTCATCACCATGCGCGGGTTGAGGCAGCATGCCTGGACCCAGCGCACGAACAACTCCGGGCCAGGGAGTGGGCCGTAAAACCCACCCACGTCGTGACCGATGTTGAACATCCCCGACAAGCTCATTTGCAGGCCGGTGCGGATGTTCCATTTGAGCGTGCGCCAGCTGGTGGTGTTGTCGCCAGACCATGTTTGTGCGTAGCGCTGTATGCCGGGTGATCCGGCGCGTGAGACGGTGTAGACAGGCTCGTGAGGTTGATGCGCTTGTTGCGCCTCGTAGGTTGCCCGGGTCATGAGCAGCGAATGCAGCGGCTTGGCTCGGTGCATGGGGATGGCAGCACCAAAACCATGGCTGACCGCGTCGTCGTCCAAAATAGCGTATTCGTTGTTATCGTTCCAGCCCACATCAATACCAAAGTCCAGCACTTGCGCCTGAAGACGCTGTTGCCACCACGTGATAGAAGCCGGGTGGGTGAAGTCAAGGTGCGATCCCATGCCGTCCCAATACGGCTCGATGATGGGTTGCCCTGTTTGTACGTTCTTGATAAAACCGCCAGCCGCCGCGACCGCATCGTAAGCGGGGTGATCGTCCAGCAAGCAAGGTTTGACGTTGGCAACCAATTTCATACCGCTAGCTTGGAACTTAGCGTTGAGCGTTTTGGGATCAGGAAATTTGTCATGGTTCCACGTAAAGACGTAGCGTTTTTTACCGCGTGATGAATAGCCCGAACCATAGTGGAACGCGCTAATGGGTACGCCATGCGCTTTGACTTTGTCAATAAATTGATCTAGCTGATGCTGTGCGTCCGGCGCATCTGCCAAGCCCATCGCCGTTTGTGCAAAGCCTACGCTCCACGCCGGCACGCGGGCGGTACCGCCTATCAGCTGCATCCACTGCGTCAGCACTTGGGCAGGTGTGTCGCCCACCATCAGGTAGTAGTCCAAATCGCCATCGTCAATTTCAACGTAGCGATAAAACCCGTGATAGTTATCGTGCTCGCAGCCAAAGTCAAATGTGCAAGTCGCCAAGGTGTCGTAGTAGATGCCCAGCCACTGCCCGCTTGCCGTACGCGAGAGCGTAAACGGCCAGTGCTTATAGAGCGGATCACCATGCTGGGGGTCATAGCCAATCGAGTCCATGCCGCCTGTGCGTAGCCTGCGTCCTGTCAAATCGAGTGGCCCCGTTTTATCGCCAAGCCCGTAATGCTTTTCAAGCGGCATGTGGTCTTTGCCAATCACCCGCTCTAAGTAGTGGCGCACAAGGCCGGTACGTGCTTCGGTCATGTAGCCACTGGTGACGCGGTCTGCCGCAATACTTTGTTGGTTACGGGCATCTACCCAAGTCAGGCGTAGCGGATGCGTCTGGATAGAAACGCCCAAGCGAGACGTGCTAAGCGCAGAATTTGAAACGGCAACGTCCGGCAGGTCAAATCCAGCAAGGCTTTCGCGCGGCCTGCCTTCCCAAGCCAAGTTCTGTAAGGCTTGCGAGGCATCGTCTGTTTGAAGTGGCGCAATCGCCCAGGTGCGCGGCTCTTTAAATCCAGCGGCGGGTTTGAGTGTGACGCGGGCTAAGGACTCGCCCAGCAAGCGAACCGTCAACTCTGCGCCGTCCTTTAGCGCGACGACTGCGCCTGTCACAGGCGTTCCGCAAAAAGCCACACCGGGTAAAGCTTGTAGTGCATTCATAAAAACCTAGCGAGTCATACGCTGCTCGCCCGCATCAAAGCAGTGCAGCTGGGATTCGTCCACCACCAAGGTCACGACATCGCCACGCGCGACAGGTATGGCTTGCTGTTGCATGACTTCGACCTTGGTGCCATCCGGCAAGCTTCCTTGCAACAAACTGGTGGCTCCCATGTATTCCATTTGCGCCACCGTAAGGGGCAAACCAAGGCCAGATTCGTGCGTACTTTGCACGCGCAAGTGCTCGGGACGAATCCCCACTTGGCTTGCAGCAGGGGCAAGCCTGCTGGCCCATGCGGGCAAGGCTTGCAGGGCAGCACGTGGGATAAAGTTCATGCGCGGCGAGCCAATAAAGCCTGCCACAAACGTGTTGACGGGGCGCTCGTAGAGTTCTTTGGGCGTGCCGACTTGCTCAATCTTGCCTGCGCGCAGCACCACGATTTTGTCGGCCAGCGTCATGGCTTCGACTTGATCGTGCGTGACATAAATCATGGTGGAGCCAAGGCGTGCGTGCAAGTCGCGTAGCTCGGCACGCATAGAGACGCGCAGCTCAGCATCAAGGTTAGATAGCGGCTCATCAAACAAAAACAGTTTGGGCTCTCGCACAATCGCACGGCCAATGGCCACACGCTGGCGCTGCCCACCCGACAACTGCGTGGGTTTGCGCGACAGCAAAGTATCTAAGCGCAGCAGCGCAGCAGCCTCGGTCACTTTGGCACGCACCACATCTTTAGCAACGCCTGCATTCTCTAGGCCAAACGCCATGTTGTCGTACACGCTCATGTGTGGATACAGCGCGTAGCTTTGGAAGACCATCGCGCAGCCTCGGCTGGCAGCGCTAACTTGGTTGACCACTGCGCCGTCAATTTTGATGTCGCCGGTGCTGGCCGTTTCAAGCCCTGCGATCATGCGCAGCAGCGTCGATTTACCGCAGCCCGAAGGCCCGACAAAAACCACGAATTGCCCATGCGCTACATCAAGGTCAACGCCTTTAATCACCGAAACATCACCAAACGACTTGGTAACAGCTTGGAGTTGGAGTGTGCTCATTCCTGTATCTTTCTAAACGTCTCAATCATCATTACTTGACACCAGCGCCGGCAATACCCGTCGTGATGTATTTCTGTAAGAAAGCAAATACGACGGTAATTGGAATCAAGGTCATCACCGTCATGGCCAGCAAATAATGCCAGCGCGTGTTGAGGTCGCCTTGAAACGAATTCAGCGCTAATTGCAAGGTAAAAAATTCGGACTTGGACAGCACGATGAGTGGCAGCAAAAAGTCGTTCCAGCGCCACATGACAGAAAAAATCGCCAACACCGCAAGTGCCGGAGCAGCAAGGGGCAAAATGATTTTCCAGTAGATGCGCCACTCGGACGCATGATCCATCCGTGCAGCCTCCAGCAGTTCATCGGGAATGGTGAGCATGTATTGACGCAGTAAAAACACACCGGTCGGCGTGGCAATGGCGGGCAGGATCACGCCCCACAAGTTGTTGAGTAGTCCCACGGTATTGATGACTAAAAACACAGGAACCAAGATGATGGTGGGCGGAATCATGAGCGTGGCAATGATGAGTCCGAACACAAATTTTTGCCCTCTGAATTGGTATTTAGACAGGGCAAAAGCGGCCATTGAGTTGACCAGCAAAGTCAGCAAGGTTGCCACCACCGTCACGAAAACGCTATTGAACAAATAAGCACCAAAACTAAATTTGCCAAACACTTCGGTGTAGTTTTCAAAAGCAAATTGAATGTTGTTCATGGGCACGCGGTCATTGATGTTGACCTTGAGCGCGGGGGCTTCAGGTTGCTGGGGGTCAATCATGGTGGCCTCGATGCCAAGGCGCATCACCTGCGCCATGGGGCGCTCGCCTTGCGGGGTCTTCGTCATAAACAAGGGCAAGGGCTGATCGTGCCCCTTCACCTGAACCACCTGCTGCGAGTAGGGCAAAAAGGTCGGCGGAAATTGGCTGATCGCGTCTTCCGTTTTAAGTGACGACATCACCAACCACACAACCGGCGCGAACATGGTGAAGAGCCCCACCAACAAATAACCGTAGGAGAGGTAATCCGTCCAGTCCAACCGCCCCTTACCGTGTGTCTGAGTCAAAAACTGTTTGAGTGTTCGTGTGGTACGCATAGTAAGATTGATCATAGCGACTCCCTCTTCAACTCTTCATAAGGAAAACCATGAAACTCGTTCGATATGGCGCAGCTGGCAAAGAAAAACCTGGCCTCATTGATGCAGCAGGTAAGCTGCGCGATCTATCCAAGCACGTTAAAGATGTCGATGGCGCAACGCTCAGTCCTGCGGCGCTTGCCAAACTAACCAAAATCAAGATCGACTCGCTACCACTCGTCAAAGGCAAACCGCGCATGGGTTGCCCCGTTGCGAAGGTGGGCAAGTTCATTGCCATCGGTCTTAATTTTTATGACCACGCCGAAGAGTCTGGTATGCCTGTGCCTAAAGAGCCCGTGGTCTTCATGAAAGCCATCAGCTGCATTCAAGGGCCCAACGATCCCGTCATGCTGCCCAAAGGATCGAAAAAGACAGATTGGGAAGTTGAGCTTGGCATTGTGATTGGAACGCGCGCACGCTACGTATCGCAAAAAGCCGCGGCCGACTACGTGGCAGGGTACTGC
>CAZAIW010000168.1:0-5016 GCA_964485285.1 uncultured Burkholderiaceae bacterium
CTACATGCACAAGTTCCCCAAGAATTGCGCGGGCAAGGTGTCGGTCAAGTGCTGGTTGAAAAGACATATGCCTACTTACGCGATCAGGGAGTTGCATCCGTGCCGGTGTGCTCATACATTCAAGCATTGGTACGGCAGTACCCAGAGATGGCGCAAGCACCAAAGCGAGAGGTCTTGTCATGAAAGTCTTAGGAGTTCAGGCCGCTCAGGCAACAGGCATGCTGATAGATGGCAAGCGCGTGATGACGGCCATTCGCAAAGCTCCAGTCAAGATTGCTGCTGTGGCTCCGCTGGGGATTGAAGGGGATGAGCAGGCGCGGCTTGATGTCCATGGTGGATTATCGAAAGCTGTTTACGCTTACCCTTGCGAGCATTATTCGTTTTGGCAACAAGCAAGATTGAATCAGGGGCTGGGGTTGATCGATGACTCGCTGCCTTTTGGTTCGATGGGCGAGAACTTGACGCTAGAAGGATTGCTAGAAACGGACGTGTGGGTGGGTGATACGCTGGTCTTCCCGCATTGCACGCTGCGCGTGACCGAGCCACGCGAGCCTTGTTTCAAGTTCAATGCCGTGATGGGGTGGAACACGGCGGCCAAGGCGATGGTTCAAAGTGGTTTTTGTGGGTTTTATTTGGCTGTGGATAGAGTCGGCACGATAGCAGCTGGTGAGTCTTTCACACTCACGCCGGGCACTCGGCAAACGAATATCGCCCATAGTTTTTCTCGTGCGATGCGGTGATCAGTTGCTCGTCGATAACGGATGCAGGCCGATGAATGGACCCACCAGAGTTTCATAAGAGTTCTCATCAGAGCAGGCATAAGTAGGGCTTTGACTTAAAATCGAACCCGTCTTCATAGCTGTCTCATTCGATGGCTGATCCACAGCCTTCTGTCTCTCCAACACCCATGATTCAAATCACACTCCCCGACTCCTCCGTTCGAGAATTTGCCTCGCCCGTTACTGTGGCCGAGGTGGCCTTGTCTATTGGTGCCGGGCTTGCCAAGGCGGCACTGGCTGGCAAAGTTGATGGCAAGCTGGTCGATACAAGTTACACGATCACACATCATGCGCAGCTTGCTATCGTGACGGCTAAAGATGCTGAGGGATTAGAAGTCATTCGTCATTCCACGGCGCACTTATTAGCCTATGCGGTCAAGGAGCTGTTCCCAGAGGCTCAGGTCACGATTGGCCCTGTGATTGATAACGGGTTCTATTACGACTTTGCCTATAAGCGTCCATTTACCCCCGAGGACATGGCGGCGATAGAAAAGAAGATGGCTGAGCTGGCAAGTCAAGATGAGCCCGTGACGCGCCGCGTACTACCGCGCGATGAGGCAATTGCACACTTCAAAAATTTGGGCGAGCACTATAAAGCGGAAATTATTGGTTCGATCCCCGTGGGCGAGGATGTGTCGCTTTATCGTGAGGGCGCGTTTGAGGATTTATGCCGTGGCCCACACGTCCCCTCGACAGGCAAACTGAAATTCTTTAAATTGATGAAGGTGGCGGGTGCTTATTGGCGCGGCGATCAAAAAAATGAGCAACTCCAGCGTGTGTACGGAACGGCATGGGCGAGCAAGGACGAGCTGCAAAACCATCTCACCATGCTGGAGGAGGCCGAGAAGCGCGACCACCGCAAAATTGGACGCGAACTGGATTTGTTCCATATTGATGAGCATTCACCCGGCACCGTTTTTTGGCATCCTCATGGCTGGACGCTGTGGCAGCAAGTTGAACAATATATGCGAGCCGTATACCGCGACAATGGTTACCAAGAGGTGAAAGGGCCGCAAATTTTGGATGCCGCCTTGTGGGAAAAAACAGGGCATTGGGACAAATACCGCGACAACATGTTCACCACAGAGTCGGAAAAACGCGACTATGCGCTCAAACCGATGAACTGCCCTGGCCACATTTTGATTTTTAAACAAGGACTAAAAAGCTACCGCGACTTGCCGCTGCGATTTGGCGAGTTTGGTCAATGCCACCGCAACGAGCCCACGGGTGGATTGCACGGCATCATGCGCGTGCGTGGCTTTACGCAAGATGATGGACATATCTTTTGCACAGAAGATCAAATTCAAAGCGAGGTGGCGGCTTTTCATCAGCTGGTGATGGCGGTTTACAAGGACTTTGGCTTTACGGAGGTCGCGGTCAAATTGGCGCTACGTCCCGAGGCCAGAATTGGCACCGAAGAGTCGTGGGATTATGCTGAAAACGCTTTGCGCGTGGCCATTCAAGCCAGTGGAGCCAAGCTGGAAGAGCTGCCCGGTGAAGGGGCGTTTTACGGCCCCAAGATTGAATATCACCTAAAGGACAGTATCGGACGCACGTGGCAATGCGGCACGATGCAAATCGATCCCAATATGCCGGAGCGTCTGGATGCTGACTATGTGGCTGCCGATAGCAGCCGCAAGCGACCCATCATGTTGCACCGCGCGATTGTGGGTAGCCTTGAGCGTTTTATTGGCATTTTGATCGAGCAGCATGCGGGTGCCTTACCTGCGTGGCTCTCGCCGATTCAGGTCGGTATCGCTCCCATCACCGATGCGCAGGCCGATTACGCCAGTGATGTGGCTAAAAAGCTGCAAAAATTGGGTTTTAGAGTGAGCCTAGACCTCAGAAACGAGAAAATTAACTATAAAATACGAGAGTTTGCTTTGCAGAAGCTTCCTTACGCGCTTGCGGTTGGGGATAGAGAGAAGCAATCAGGCGCGGTCTCTGTGAGATTGCGCGGCGAACACAATGCTGTCACGATGAGTCTCGATGAATTTGTTAGTCGAGTCGCTTCCAGCGTGGCAAATAAGACATAACGAACAAGGATTTGAACCATCGCTACTGAATTCCGTCAACCGCGCCAACGTGAAGAGCGCAAACATCGTCTTAACCGTGAGATTATGGCACCAGAGTTGCGTGTCACGGGACCCGAAGGGGAGGCGCTAGGCATCATGAGTTTGTCCGAGGCGTTGCGCCGCGCTGGTGAGCTGGATGTGGACTTGGTCGAGATTGCAGCAACGGCCGTTCCGCCTGTGGCGCGGCTCATGGACTACGGGAAATTTAAGTACCAAGAGGCGAAAAAAGCGGCTGAGGCAAAAGCGAAACAGCATGTGATTGACATTAAGGAAATTAAGTTTCGCCCAGGTACCGATGATGGGGATTACCACATCAAAATGCGCAACATCAAACGCTTTTTGGAGGAAGGGGATAAATGCAAAATCACGCTACGCTTTAGAGGCCGCGAGATCACGCATCAAGAGTTAGGAATGGCGCTACTCATGCGAATTCGCGATGAGCTAGGTGACTTAATTATGGTTGAGAGCATGCCTAAATTAGAAGGTCGCCAGATGATCATGATGATTGCGCCAGGTAAGAAAAAAGCAGGGGCGGTTGTTAAAGAAAAACCAGCTCCAGCCGCCGCAGCTAAGCCCGCAGTTTCGACTGAGGCTGTAGCTGCATAAAACTCAGGGTTAACAAGGGGCGCGAATCCATTGCGCCACACCTCATGAGTTCAGAAGAAGAGAGAGCATTCATATGCCAAAAATGAAGACCAAAAGCGGTGCGAAAAAACGCTTCCGCGTTCGTCCGGGTGGATCCGTTAAACGCGGTCAAGCCTTTAAACGTCATATTTTGACGAAGAAAACTACTAAAAATAAACGTCACTTGCGCGGAGCAACCGCCGTCCACAAGACCGATATGGGTCGAATGGCCGACATGCTGCCCGGTCGTGGTATTTAAGCGGTATTTAATCAACGACTAACGCAGGAGTAAAAAGATGTCTCGAGTTAAACGTGGTGTAACGGCAAGAGCCCGTCACAAAAAAATATTAAGTTTGGCCAAGGGTTTCCGTGGTCGCCGTGGTAATGTATTTCGCGTTGCCAAAGAAGCGGTGATGAAGGCGGGGCAATATGCCTATCGCGATCGCCGTGCCAAAAAACGGGTGTTCCGTGCTTTGTGGATTGCGCGTATCAACGCAGCCGTTCGCGGTCATGGCCTGACTTACAGCCAATTTGCAAGCGGCCTTAAAAACGCCCGCATCGACATTGACCGCAAAGTGCTATCCGACTTGGCTGTTCATGACGCTGCTGGTTTTGCAGCTATTGTTGCGCAGGTTCGTCCTTTTGTTGAAAAAATGCAAGCCGAACTTCAAACCAAGGCGCAGGCTGAGAATCAACAAAGACAAGCAGCCAAAGCAAAGACTAAGTAAATACAGACTTTTTGCAAGCTTGATGTTGCTTAGGGTTGGGGTTTGAAAAAACTTCAGCCCTTTTTCATTTTCATTTGAGAGTTTTCTATGACCGATCTACAAGCTATTGTTGACAACGCGCGTGCCACGTTTGCTGCCTGTCAGTTGCCAGCTGATTTAGAGAATGCAAAAGCCCAGTATCTCGGAAAAACGGGGCTGATCACCGAGCAGATGAAGCAAATGGCAGTGCTTTCGGTTGAAGAAAAAAAAGCCCTCGGGGCACACATCAACGTTGCTAAACAAGCGATAGAGGCGGCTTTGACCGAGCGACGTGAGGCGCTGCAAAATGCCGCGTTGAATGCGCAACTAGCCACCGAGGCACTCGACATCACATTGCCGGGGCGACGGTGCAGCGGCGGCGGTTTGCATCCGGTGATGTTGACACAAGAGCGCATTGAGGGCATTTTTGGCTCTATGGGTTTTGATGTGGCCGACGGCCCCGAGATTGAAAATGACTGGTTTAATTTCACGGCCTTGAATACACCAGAAGATCATCCGGCTCGCTCCATGCATGACACGTTTTATGTGGAGCCGCTTGATGGCGCTCCTACCGACACGCCACCACTTCTACGCACACACACCAGCCCCATGCAAATACGCTATGCTGTGCAGCACGTTAAAGCTTGGAAGGCGAGCGCTGCCGCAGCAGCTGGCACTCAGATGCCCGAGATTCGCGTGATTGCACCTGGACGCACGTACCGCGTGGACAGCGATGCTACTCATTCACCGATGTTCCACCAAATGGAGTTATTATGGATAGATCAAGGAATT
>CAZAIW010000169.1:0-678 GCA_964485285.1 uncultured Burkholderiaceae bacterium
GTGTTAATAGGCCCCAAATAAGGACATTTTTGAGTTCCCATCGCTCTACCGCGCATGATAATGATCGCTTGAGCTTTTGCGCTACCTCCTAAATTGATGTTGGCCGTGCAGCCGCCGCTAATGGCACCGCCACCGCTGACGCAGGTGTTGGACACTGCGTAGTGTGCTTGACCCGCCCACCAGTCGGGGTCGCCAGACAAGCGGTCTGCTCTACTAGATGAACTGTCATCTTCGCTCTTGATTAGCTCATTTTTCTTGGTTTTTCCAGTGCAAGTGTAAGGCATAAAACCTTGTAGCAAATTTTTAGGACTAGTGACGCACGTCCCTCCGGGTGTAGCTGCTGCAGGCGGGTACGCCCCGTTATTGGTTACGTAATCATTGATATATTTAGCGAAAATGCGAGCTGTGCGTTTGGTTGCCGCTTTTGCAAATTCATCCGCTGTAATCCAAATGACTTGGTCATTCAGTTTTTCTTGGTTGGGGTCGGCCTGTACAAATGTTTGCAATGCGGTATTGATGGGCTTCGGAAGAGGTGTTGTGTTAGGTATGTCGGTCAGCGTCTTGTTACTCCCGCTGATTCCTGCTGAATTTGGACTGGTATATCCTTCAAGATACTGTGCGACATCTGCTGATGCCAATCCCGTAGGCGTTGCGCACGGGTTGGTTGAGGTGCTAGGC
>CAZAIW010000169.1:688-5007 GCA_964485285.1 uncultured Burkholderiaceae bacterium
TCCGGGAGCAATGATGACGGCGACAACTCGGTTAGGGTCGGTTATGGTTGCACCGGTTGTATTGCCTGCCAATAAGGATTCAGTCCACGTACCATCATTATTTTGGACAGGTTGAATAATTGAGAAACTGCCAAGTACATCCGAATTGACACCGGTTGAGGGGGTGTTAATCTTTAAAAGTCCATCTGTTGCGTACCAGAGGCACTCGCTGGCGCTGTCTCTGGCTAAGGGTATCCCAAGCGTCGCCCAAGGGAGTAGACCAATACTGTGGTAGCCAGGGCTATATTTCCCAGTGCCGATGCCACAAGGGCTTTCGGGTGCTGGTGGTGGGCTTTGTCCATCTCCATCTTGATCTGGGCAGGGTAGCCGACCGTTTATTTTCTGTAAAAGAATCGCGGTTGATAGATCATCTTTCGTACCTATTTCTACATAAGTCAGCAAAGCCTCTTTTGCTTGCCGCAGCGTATTTTGCGTAATTTTTTGTTGTGCGGCTTTCGAGTCACCGCTCCAGATGTTTTTGCTAAATACAGCGACTGCCGCCAATGCGATCGTCAACATCAGAAAGACGGCTATGAAGCCACGCTGGTGCCTGATTTCCCGGCGTTTGGTGCTTAAAGTAATCATGGTGTTACCAAGGGTTTTTTGGCCGCGAGCGCGGCTGCCTCGATTGCTTGAGCCTCTTCAGCGGTTTGTGGCCTAGTGATATCGTCACCGATTTTGGCGAACTCAACTTTTCCTTTACTAACGATAGAGTTCATGCCAATCACTTCGCCTGCTTGGTTGCGCACAAAACTAAGGCCTTGAGGGAGGTCAGCTTCAGCATAAGGGTTGCCATCTAGCCAAACGTTGGTTCGCAGTCCCGCTGGCCTCTCGGGGCGTTCGGTAATGCCATCAATGTGATATTTTTGGGGTAACCGAATAACTGGTTTTTCTTGCGCAGCGTTGACTTCTTCCGTGACGATGTTAAAGCGGGCATTGTCAAATTTCGTTCTTTCACTCTCCGATGTGAGGAGTCTGCCAAGCCCCGTTCCGTAGCGGACTTGTCCTGCGGTAGGTAGGGGTTGCTGCCTTGTTGTGTCAACCTGTGCCATTGTCTGCACGGAAAAAAATGTACTCAACGCCAACAAGCTGCGGTTAATATAGTCCGCAGTTTGACGGCTATTTTTTTTGACGCTTCGACTCATGTTGCGATGGTAATCCAAATCGATCACTTTAGGGTGTTGCATAGGTTGTCATACTTATCCATTCAAGTATGCATACGGCACTGACGGGGCCACCAGATTCGGCGAGTGTTTTGCCTTCGTTAGGGCGGTTTAGTGTGCAGCTTTTGACTCGGAAAAGTCCTAATTTCGCGGAGTGAAGCTCTGTCAAAATGGCAAATACATCACCTTCATGGAGAATATCTAAGGTAAGCTTCATCTCTGTGGTAAATATCCCAAATGCTTTGACTGGTTCGCCATTTGGTAGTTTGGCTCCGGGTGGAATAGGTGATGCAGTTCCATTGCCATCTTCTTTAGGAATTAGTTTTTGTGGCGTGATGCCGTACCTAATGCTCACGCCAGGCCAATGCTTTTCGATGATGCGTAACTGTTCGACCCATTCCAATCGCTTTTCTTCGCCGTAGATACCGCGCTCTGTTAGTTCGTGCAGCAAAGGCAAGTACTTAACGATGGTATCGCGCTCTTGATCGCTTTCGCGTAATTGGGTTTGTGCCTGCTGTTTATTGCTATTGCTAGCGCTTAATTTTTGTTTCAATTCTTGTTCTTGATTTTGCAAAAATAAAATCAAGAGAGTCAATATCAGTGCGCCACTTATGCTGACAATGGCAGCACGGCGTATGTTGCTAGTCCAAGTGAGAGGGTTCCAGTCTAAACTTTTGGGCGAGGATAGGGGGCTTCCATCCTCATTATCATCGTAGTTGGTTTGATCGTTCAGCGTTGCCATATTTTGATTTCAAAATGGAGTTCGGATGCATCTTGTTTACCAGACCCGGAGAGTGATGCTTTGGCGCTCAAATCAAGTGGCTTTTTGGTAATCTCTGCGCGGATATCAGGTATCCGATTAAAGTCCGCTACCAGTTTAGCAAGTGCATCCCGAGTGCCACGCAAATCATCGCTGGCGATGCCTCGTATGTTTCCTCGCAAGACCAAACTGGCAATGTCTGCTTTTTCTTTAGTTACGGGTACGGGAACCCCGGGCATTACAGGGCTAACTGGTTTAGAGGGAGCCTCACCGCTCCATTCCATGAATTCAATCACCATCTTAGGATGCTTGTCTAAAGTTTCTCCTACGATAACTAACATGCTGCGCATGTCGGGTGTGACTTTGGTCTTAATGGCTTCCCATCGCTTATTCATGTCCACGAGTTGTGCAGCGGTGAGCGGTGTATTGGGGAAGCTTTTTGTAATAGTTTGATATTGCTGTGTAGCACTATCGGTGGCACTTGTCGCCGCTGCGACATCAGAGCGCATTTGCCAGAGTTGAGCTAGAAAAAGTGCGATGTAAACCAGTGCCGCCGCCGCAAAGACGGCACTAACTCCATATACTAAATTAGTAATATAAATACTCAAATCATGTTTTCGATAAATAGCGGGGGCAAGTTGCCGACGGGGTTGTTTTTTTGCCAAAGATGCAAGATAGACCAAATCAGCCAGAGGACTATTGAGCCACTGATATTGGTCTTTGACGTGACGTGCAGTCGAGTCTGGGGGGGGCAACACATCTTTGCTGGCGGGTTGAACAACATAAAGATGCATACCCGTCCGGTCATTTTTTAATAAACCATTGCCAATTAAGTATTCGCGTAACCGAGCCGTTTCGCTATAAACGGTTTCAAACCACTGAGTGTCGTCGGTTAAGGGGTGCAAGGCTAGGCGAGAAAAACGGATAGAGCCACCAACGAGTACGGATTGACGCAAACCATCTGCATGAGGAGTGACGAGAACACTAATAGTATCGTCACTTTTTGGGGGCTTAACTTTGAGTAGGTTTAAGGCACCGGAAACTAACATAACGGGCGTATAAACTCCACGAATGCGTGCATTGCAGCCTTGTAGCGCCTCTAGCCAAGGTGTCAACGTTTCAGGGTGACCCAGTGTATAGCCTAGCACGCGGATTTTGTCCGGCTGTGTTCGACTCTTTCCTTGTAACTCAAACCAATGAAAAGGGCTATCTGTTCCGGATTGCGAAGATAGGCGTTCAATCCATGCGGTTTTAGCTGCACCGCGCATAACGGGCATGACATCACCCCAAAAAGTCTCCTCACTTTGATCAACCAATATCGCCCAGGGTACGTTGGGCCACTGCGAGGCAAACAAAGCCAAATCAGTGGGTTGTTTTAACCCACTAGAGGGCAAAATATGGGTCGTCTTTTTTGATTTGCTTAGGTAGATGTTCGTTTTGCCAGCTGATAGATGCAAAATATGCAGGGGATACACACTTTTAATGATGTCTAGTTGAGTTGACATTAAATTTTGCCTCCACCAATCACATTCACGTACAGTGGCCCTAACGTGAACACAATAATAAGAGCCATGATGCCGCCTAGCACAATCGTCATAATGGGTTGTAAGCTGGCCTGTAGGTTTTCAACAGCATCGCGTGCTTCCCTTGTGTACATGTAACTGACATTTTTGAGCGCTTTGTCCAAGGAGCCTGTGGCTTCACCCACACGCAGCATGCTAATGACCATGGGCGGGAATAGATCGTTGCCCGTGAAGGCTGCAGATAAGCTCTTTCCCTTACCAATTTGGATGCGAGAACTTCTAACCGCTTCAGCCATCGCTTTATTTCCAACAGCTTTTTCAACTACTTTTAGAGCATCGGTTACGGTGACACCTGCGGCGTAGAGCATGGCTAATACGTAGGAAAAGCGGGCTAGGGAAATGCGCGAAAGTACCCTGCCTACAACAGGGATCGACAGCTTTAACTTATCAATGCGTCCTTGCATGCGGCCTGGCATTTTGGCAAAGAGAACACCAAAAACGATCAAAGAGGCTATCGTCAAAAGCAAAATATGCCAATAGTTAACAACGCCGTCGGAGAGCCACATCAACACTTTAGTCTGCCATGGTATTTCAATTTGGAGTGATTTCAATAGTTGAGTAATTTGCGGCACCACGTAACCCAGCATGAACAGCATAACTCCCGTAATGACAACAGTAACAATAATAGGGTAAGTCAAGGCCTTTTTTGTTTGACTCGCCATTTCATGTTGCCATTTTAAGGTTTCAGTCAAGTCTTCTAATACCTCGGTGAGTTGCCCTGTTTGCTCTCCTGCTTGGACTAGATTCAGATAGACCTCGTCAAACACTTTCGGT
>CAZAIW010000170.1:0-1963 GCA_964485285.1 uncultured Burkholderiaceae bacterium
AGGTCGAACGGCAGAAGTAATCGGTGAAGGATTACAATTACCCGCAAAATGAGTAAAGAAGGTAGCAACAGAAACAGGAAAAGCAATCGGAATAGTCAGTGAAAAAACTGGCGTAAATGCTACACTTCGAGCAGGTGCTCGTGTAGGAAGTGAAGGCTATGAACGAAGTGGAGCGAAGAAAGTAGTCGAAGGAACTCGCCAAGCCATCAAGTCATCACTTGATACAGGTATAGCAACACTTGGAGCAACAGAAGCAGTTCAGGTAGTTAAAGGTAAGGTAAATGAAGTATTAGAAACAACCTCGGCAACGAAAGAAGAGGCATTAAAAACAGGAGAAAAAAAGACTATTGAAAATATTAGTCCCGAAGAGATAACAAGGCAAATTGCCTGATTGGAAGCATTATGATTTCCAGAAAGTCTCGCAAAAGACCTACTCAACAGTTGATTGCTCAATCAAAAGTTTAAGTGAGGAGATTTATCAAAAAGATTTCAAGATTTAGCAGATAAATGAGCAGATTACCATAAAATGATAGATGAAGCCATAAAAGTTGCTCCAACACTCACAAAAGAAGAAGCATTACTTATATTCTCATACACTGATGAAACCCTTTATAGGAGATTAAACTCATTTATGCGATGAGATGAGAAAGTTATACAAAGTCTTACTCCTGAAAATATTCCAGTAGTTCAGAAACTCATTCAAAAACTACAAACAGCATTAGATAAAATGCCAAATCTAAAACCATGAGAAGATGGTTTTGTATTTAGGTGAGATAAGGAAAAATACTGGCAATGAGGTATCTGAACTGAAATTGACCTAAAAGACTTTAAGTCGGTTTCTAATAATACAAACGATATTTTTCTTTGAGATAAGTTCAAGAATGATACAAGGATATCACTTATTTGATTGGAATGAAAAGTAAAAGATATATCCTCTCTTGCCATTGCTACACAATTTTGAGGTAATCCACTAACAGGATTGGACAGAACACTTAATGAGTGAGTTTTGCTACCAAATGCTCGCGTAAGAATTATCGGCAGAGTAGAAGTTAATGGTATTCATTACATAGATATACAACAGATAGAGTAAAATATGAAATTGTGTTTTTTCATAAAAAATGTTATTATATACCCATAAATCTACTAAAATATGCGAAGCATACAAGAACGAGCATCAGAAGCATCTCAAAATCTTACCCAGAGAATGGAGGAAGAAAAGCAAACTTATCTTAATAGCAAGTCCGAGGAGTTTAAGCAGGACTACTGGGATAAACAGATTTGTTCAAGTTGGTGGCATTCATACGAAGAAGATTTTCCCATCAATTTCTCTGAATACAGACAACATCATCTTCATATTGAACCCAATCTTGATAGGTTTATCCCATGAATGATGGCAGCATTAGAGGATTTATGATTTTCTTGAACCCTCGAAGACATATTTATTCTGGATGAAACTGCGGAACACTATCTTCGAGTTCATTCACTTACCGCGAGCAATTCGCAAGCAGTATGATGAATTATTTCTCAAACCGAACAACAGTTTTCTGAACTGGCAGAAAAGATAGGTGATTTATTTTATGATGGACTGGCAGATGTATTCGAAGGACTTTCGCAGACAACCACTCCAACAGCCTCTATACAGATAATAAAAGCCAAACAACACGCATCGACTGCTTGGGAGATATGTAAGCCTTACATCAGCGAGAAAACTAATCCAAAACACAAAACAAATGTCGCAGGAATGGATAACAAGACACTCTGAAATAGAATAGGAAAACTCGATAACAATACCCTCAAAAGTCTCTTGGAACTCCTATGAAATAAAATCCATATCGATGGTCTCGCTGACCAAGGACGATGAAGAAAGAAACTTGCCACAGAACTCTTCTCATGTAGTGAAAGTCTCCTGAATGCGTCAAAAGAACTATAAATAAAAAACAGGTCAAATTGACCTGTTTTTTAT
>CAZAIW010000170.1:1973-4985 GCA_964485285.1 uncultured Burkholderiaceae bacterium
TCTCAATATTTATCTCACAATTTGATTAACAAGGAATTTCTCCTGTTTAATGTTTTTATATTTCTTTTGCAGTATAAGATGGTTTTGTTTGAATAACTAGAACTGATAGCTTGTTTTTTATTACTTATTCTTGCCAACCTGTGCTTTGATAAAATCAAACATTTTCTTATTCACATAGTCCTTCAAATCTGTATTTTTATCTATCTTCTCATAGAGATTAAAATGACTATGGAACATAGATATCAATTCCTTCGTGAATATCTCATCAAACTTCACTCGAATAGCGTCTTCACTTGAATTATTATGGATAGCCCCCACAAGTGCCTCATTATCCATAAGACGCTTCGAGAGATTATTGAGAAGCACTCTGTCCTCTTCTGAAAATGTTGTTCCAAATCGGTCATTCACTTCACTAACAATCTTTGAAAGCATTTCTTTATCATCTTCTGGTTTTCCTCGACCACTTCCTGACATAGCATCCATCTCACCAACTTCATCGGTCAATTTTATAGAAGTTTCCCCTACTTTTGGTATTTTGAGAGTTTCCAGATTGACGAGGTCGAGGAGTTCTATTGGAAGTGGATTTCTTGTCAGTGGTAATCTCTTTTTATAAAATCGAAGGAATACATACATCGCTTCGAGGCTTGTATCAGTAAAGGTGATAATCTGCGATATAAACGCATACTTCTTGGTATAATCAGTGATTTTATCACGGAAATCCAATTGCTCTTCACTTTCGTTGTTATCATCTCCGATATCGTGCCATCGGTCGAGCATCGCATCCAGAAAACTATTGAGTACAGCAGGGCTCACATTTCTATGCCACATTTCTACGAACTCATGTACCTCACGCTCATCGAAGAGTTTGAATGAAAGTATATCTCTTTGAAGATTATAGAGGATATTTGGGTCTGTTCATTCAGAAAGTATAGTCGTGGTATAGTATGGCTGGAATGACGCTTTGATGTCCTCTGTTTCATTCACAAAATCCAACACAAATATCTCATTTTTATCTGGATGGGTTCTATTGAGCCGTGAAAGTGTCTGAACCGCATTCACACCACCGAGTTTCTTATCTACATACATCGCAGCCAGAAGCGGTTGGTCGAAACCTGTTTGATACTTTTCCGCAACGATGAGGAACTTGTAATCATCTTTTTTGAACTGTTCTTTTGTCTGCGTCTCTGGAATACCGTTCATATTTGCCTCGGTGTATTCCATACCACCATCTTCCACAGAACCAGAGAATGCCACCAATGCCTTAAACGGATATCCATTTTCCGCAAAGAACTTATCTATCGCAAGTTTGTATCGGACAGCGTGGAGGCGTGATTTTGATACTATCATCGCCTTTGCCTTACCATCAACCTCGTGTCGGATATGTTCAGCAAAATGCTTCACGATAATATCTATCTTTTTCCCGATTGCGTGTTCACTTTTATCTACCGCATTCACAAGAACCCTCACTGCTTGCTTCTTCGAGTATTCTGGGTCATTTTCCACTGACTTATGAAGAGCAAAATACATCTTATAGGTCGTATAGTTTTTGAGGACATCTTCAATAAATCCCTCCTCGATTGCCTGCTTCATAGAATACACCGAGAATGGATGATATTTTCCATCAAATCATTTTTCTCCAAATATCTCGATTGTCTTCTGTTTTGGTGTTGCGGTAAAGGCAAAATAACTCACATTCGTATTTTTTCGGCTTCTACTTGCCATCTGTTTCGCGAGCCAGTCTTCACTATCTTCGACTGGAATATGGCTCTCAATTTCAAACGCTTTTTCGAGGGCTGTTTCTTCATCTTGTTCATCCACAGTTAAGACATCATTTATAGCACGAGCACCTTCTCCTGATTGCGAAGAATGAGCCTCATCGATAACGACCGCAAATGTCCTTCATGGGATATCTCCCATCTCTTCCACAATGAATGGAAACTTTTGAAGTGTTGTGATGATGATTTTCTCACCATTTTCGAGGGCTGTTTTGAGTTCTGCCGAACCTTCGGTAATCGGTTTCACTACTCCACGCACTTGCTCGAATTGAGCCACTGTCTCACGCAGTTGTTTATCGAGCACTCTACGGTCTGTGATAATAATCACACTATCAAATATTTTGTCATTCTTTCCATCATGAAGGTCAGCCAACCTATGTGCTACCCACGCAATAGTGTTTGATTTTCCACTTCCAGCACTGTGTTGGATGAGGTAATTCTTACCTGCTCCATTATCGCGAACATTCGCTATTATATTACGGACAGCATCCAGTTGGTGATATCGTGGAAATATCAATCTTTCCACCTTTTCTTTTTTTCCATCATCTTTCACTTTCTCCTCTTTTTGGAGACAGATGAAGCGACCAACAAGTTCGAGGATGGTATCTGGCATCCAGATATCTTCCCACATATAAGCAGTCTTATACTTCCCCTCAACAGTAGGATTACCAGCAGAACCATTGTTCCCACGATTGAACGGAAGAAAATATGTCTTGGTCTTTTTGAGTTCTGTCGTCATATATACCTGCTCGACATCCACCGCAAAATGAACCAGACAACGCTGGAAAGATAAAAGTATCTCTGCTGGGTCTCTATCCATCTGATACTGGCGTATTCCGTGCTCTATGGATTGCCCTGTGAGTTGATTTTTGAGTTCTATGGTGATGATAGGGAGACCATTGAGAAACAGTACCATATCGATGCTGTTTTCATTTTTTCTGGAATACTTCACCTGTCTCATCACACTAAATACATTCTGTTCATAGAGTTCTTGGCTCTCGGGATTGAAGTCAGTATTCGGCTGGAAATACGCAAAAGCAAAAGATGCTCCACTATCTTTCATTCCATTACGCAGGACATCAAGAAGTCCTCGAACTTTTATCTCGTCAGAGAGGCGTGCGAGAAAACGACCTTCCACATTATCTCCATAGTGTTCAGTGAGTTTCTGCCACTGTTTTGGTTGTGTAGAACGTATGAAAGACAATACCAATTCGGTATCCATACAAACATCCTTGTA
>CAZAIW010000171.1:0-4965 GCA_964485285.1 uncultured Burkholderiaceae bacterium
AGCTTGAGGTGCAGCTGTTGCAACTGGGGCGCGGTCATACCAAGGGCGACACGGTGGCGTGGATTCCGTCTGAGAAGATTTTGTTCAGCGGCGACTTGGTGGAGTTTGATGCCACGCCTTACGCGGGCGATGCCTACTTCAAAGACTGGCCGCAGACGCTGGACAACCTAGCGGCTCTTGAGCCGGAAAAACTGGTGCCCGGACGCGGCGCTTCTTTGCAAACGCCGGCGCAAGTTCAAGCGGGACTCAAAGGCACGCGCGACTTTATCCGTGCGCTCTATGCCAGCGTGGAAGCGGGAGCCCGCGCAGGTCAAGACTTGCGCAAAGTCTACGAAGACACCTTTAAAAAACTACAGCCCATCTACGGCCACTGGGTGATCTTCAACCACTGCATGCCGTTTGACGTAACACGCGCCTACGATGAAGCCACGCAGTACCCCGATCCACGCATCTGGACGGCCGAGCGCGACCGCCAAATGTGGCTGGCACTTGAAGGTTAAACCCACCGGAGGAGCTCACCATGAAACTCGAACGCATTCACCATGTCGCCTACCGCTGCCACGATGCCAAGCAAACCGTGGAGTGGTACGTCAAACACCTGAACATGGACTTTGTGCTGGCCATTGCCGAAGACTTGGTTCCCAGCACCAAAGAACCCGACCCCTACATGCATGTGTTTTTGGATGCGGGTCAAGGCAATGTGCTGGCATTTTTTGAGTTGCCGACCCAGCCCGAAATGGGGCGAGATGCCAATACGCCCGCGTGGGTGCAGCACCTAGCCTTCAAGGTGGGCAGCATGCAAGAGTTAGAGGCGACAAAAGCTCGCCTCGAGGCCAGCGGCATTGAGGTGATTGGCATCACCGATCACACCATTTTTAAATCCATTTACTTTTTCGACCCGAACGGTCACCGCCTTGAAATCGCATGCGATACCGGCACCCCCGAGATGTACAAAAAGCTGGACGATGTGAAGTGGCAGATGCTAGAGGAGTGGAGCCAAACCAAGCGTGCACCCAAACATGCGGCGTGGATGCACGAAAAAGAGTACGCCCAGCAGCGTTCTTAGACCCAGGAGGTGACGCATGTTCCAGACCTACACCCCTCCTCGATTCGACTACCGCACTTCGGCCGAACAAGCCTCGGGGCAAGCCACACGCCACGGCGTGGTCATTATTGGCGCGGGGCCTGTGGGCTTGACGCAGGCTCTAGATTTGGCATACCGAGGCGTGCCTAGCGTGGTGCTGGACGAAGACAACACGGTCAGTGTTGGCTCGCGTGCCGTGTGCTATGCCAAACGACCGTTAGAGATTTGGGATCGCCTGGGTGTGGGCGAAGAGTTTGCCAGCAAAGGCGTGCAGTGGAAGGTGGGCAAGGTGTTCTTCCGCGAGGAGCTGGCGTACCAGTTTGATTTGTTGCCCGAAGCCGATCACAAGATGCCCGCCATGATCAACTACCAGCAATACCACTTAGAGGAGCGACTGGTCAAGGCCTGCATGGACTCGGGATTGGTGGACATCCGCTGGAAGCACAAGGTGCTGTCATTGCAGCAGCGCACGGACGATGCGAACTTGAATGTCGAGACACCGGACGGCATCTACCAAATCCACGCGCAGTGGGTGGTTGCCTGCGATGGTGCTAACAGCACGGTACGCGGCATGGTGGGGGCTGACTTTTCGGGGCAGTTTTTTCAAGACCGCTTTTTGATTGCCGATGTGGTCATGAAAGCGCCCTTTCCCACCGAACGCTGGTTTTGGTTTGATCCCCTCTTCCACCGCAACCAAAGTGTGCTGCTACACAAGCAAGCCGACAACGTCTGGCGTATCGACTTTCAACTGGGCTGGAACGCTGACCCCGCCGAAGCAAAAAAACCCGAGAACGTGATCCCCCGCATCCAAGCCATGCTGGGCAAGGACGTGGCGTTTGAGCTGGAATGGGTATCGGTCTACCAATTTGCTTGTCGCCGCATCGATCAGTTCCGGCACAACCGCGTCATATTCGCCGGTGATGCGGCCCATCAAGTCTCGCCCTTTGGTGCCCGGGGTGCCAACACCGGCGTGCAAGACTGCGATAACCTCAGCTGGAAGCTCAAGGCCGTGTTGGCGGGCGATGCGCCTGTTGCGCTGCTGGACACCTACCACGAAGAGCGTGCCTACGCGGCGGACGACAACATTGGGCACTCGACCCGCGCCACCGATTTCATCACACCCAAAAGCCGCAGCAGCACGCGCCTACGCAACGCAGTGCTTGAGTTAGCCAGCACCGAGGCTTTTGCGCGTCCCTTGGTTAACAGCGGGCGTTTGTCCACGCCCACGCCTTACCTGCACTCCTCGCTCAACACCCCCGACAGCGAGGTGTTTGCTGGCAAGATGCGGCCTGGCACCAATTGCGCCGATGCACCGATTCGTGTGAACGCCAAAGGCACCAACAACCCCAAGGACGACTGGCTGCTCAATCAACTTGGCGACGGCTTTACGCTGTTGGTTTTTGGCGCGGATGCGGCAACTGGCGCACCCGCCATCACGGTCAACAACCACAGGGCCAACGTGCTTGCGGTTGGCGTGGACATCATCGATACCAAGGGTTTGCTGCACGATCGCTACGACGGGCAAAACGGTACAGTCTATTTGA
This sequence comes from uncultured Burkholderiaceae bacterium, assembly GCA_964485285.1. Lineage (GTDB taxonomy): Bacteria > Pseudomonadota > Gammaproteobacteria > Burkholderiales > Burkholderiaceae_C > JASGCK01. Next base: position 2,629 of record CAZAIW010000171.1, read on the forward strand.
TTCGCCCCGATCAGCACGTGGCGGCTCGCTGGCGGTCGTTTGATCGTCCAGCGATTGAACAAGCCATGCAACGCGCCTTGAAACTCATCTAGGGAAGATTGACTATGTCCACCTTGATTAAAACCCCCAACATCCCCGATCAAGACCTCTTCTACGCCGAACTGATCAACGCACAGCGTCACTTGTCGGACGAGCAATCCGACACCATGATCGCCAAGCTTGCGCTGATCTTGTGTAACCATGTGGGTGATCGAAACGTGCTGACCGAGGCTATTGCTTTAGCCAGAGAAAACACCTTGGCGCACGCCAAATAAACCATCCAGCCAATAACCACATCAAACCACATCATTCAAGGAGATCACGATGAACTGGAAAAACTTCGCCGCCGCCGCATGGGCGGCACTGCTCGTAACGATGCCCCTGTCATATGCCCAAACCAAACCCGTGGAGTGGGTGGTCGGTTATGCGGCGGGGGGTGGGTCAGACATTGTGGCGCGTACCATCGCCGAAGGCATGGGGAAAAGTTTGAATCGCCCTTTGATCATTAACAACAAGCCGGGCGCAGGTACCAATATCGCTGCCGACTATGTGGCGCGTTCCAAAGACTACGGCAACCTGATCTTTACGGCTGACTTTGCGACACTGGCGGCTAATCCATTTTTGTTCTCCAAACTGAGCTACAACAGCGAAAAAGACTTTCAGCCCATTGGTATGTTGGTGCGCTTTCCCATGTATTTTGTGGTGTCAAACCAAGTGCCCGCTCGCAATTACAAAGAGTTCGTCGCTTGGGCAAAAGCACAGCCCAGCGGCGTGAGCTATGGCTCGGCTGGCCCCGGTAGTCCACACCACCTCATTGGCGAGTACTTCCGTGAAAAATCGGGATTGAACCTGATTCACATTGCCTACAAGGGGGCAGCGCCAGCGATTCAAGATGTGGTGGGCCATCAAATTCCTGCCATGTGGATTGATAGTGCAACGGTGCTTCCGTTTATCGCCGCCAACAAAGTTAAGGTGATCGGCGTTGCCTCCATGAAACGCATCGCCCTCACCCCCGAGGTACTCACCTTCAACGAGCAAGGTTTAAAAGACTTTGAAGGCTACGCTTGGCAAGGTTTGGTCGTTCCTACGGGCACCCCCGCTGCGCAGGCCAACGGATTTGCCAAGGCTTTGCAAGATGCGCTCACGTCCACGCCCATCAAGGCTCGCATGCAAGCGCTTGGGGTTGAACCCATGGCAGGAACGCCTGAACAAATGGCGCAGTTTGTCGCCGCCGAGCGCACCAAGTGGGGCGGCGTGATTAGCAAAATCGGGGTCAAGCTGGACTAACCATTTGTCTAACCGTTTGTGACTTGCCATCCGCTACCCAGAGACCCGCACCATGCATGACTTAGCCTCTACCCTCGATCCAGCGCTGCGCAGCTGGGTTGCGTCTGCCAACGATCCCGGTACCGACTTCCCGATTCAAAACTTACCATTTGGCCGCTTTCGCTGCTCCGAGCACGAGGCTTGGCGCATCGGCGTGGCCATTGGCGATCAGGTGCTTGATTTGCAAGCCGCTGGTTTGATCGATCACGCCAACATGCCGCGTTTGCTGTCGCTGCCGGCCAAGGAGCGCGCCCTGCTGCGCGTGGCCATCTCGCAAGCGCTCGCGCAAGGGGAGGCTCAAAGAGGCGATCAAGCCCAACTGGCATCCGCGCTGCACGCCCAGTCATCCGTCACGCTGGGCACGCCGTGCGACGCGGGTGACTACACCGATTTTTATATCGGCATCCACCACGCCACGGCGGTGGGCAAACTGTTTCGCCCCGATAACCCGCTTTTGCCCAATTACAAATGGGTGCCTATTGGCTATCACGGACGATCCTCGACATTGCTGGCCTCTGGCACATCATTTGCCCGCCCATGCGGACAAGTGAAAGCCGTGGATGCTGATGCGCCCGTCCTCCAAGCGACTGCTCGGCTCGACTTCGAGCTGGAGCTGGGCATCGTCATAGGACGAGGCAATGCGCAGCGGGACAGCGTCCAAGGTCAACCCATTGCCATCGAACACGCCGAAGAGCATGTTTTTGGTTTGACATTGTTCAATGACTGGAGTGCCCGCGACATTCAAGCTTGGGAATACCAACCACTGGGGCCGTTTCTGTCTAAAAATTTTGCCAGCACCATCTCGCCTTGGATCGTCACGCTAGAGGCGCTGGCCCCTTTTCGCAGACCCTTTGAGCGCCCAAGTGGCGACCCGCAGCCACTGCCTTACCTGAGCTGCCCAGCCAACAGTCAGCAAGGAGCCTTCGATGTGAAGCTTGAAGTGCTCATCCAAACCCAAGCCATGCGCCAAGC
>CAZAIW010000172.1:0-4936 GCA_964485285.1 uncultured Burkholderiaceae bacterium
ATGATGGCTGGGCGCATTCTCATTTTTCAACAACCACCTTGTCTGCAAGCCTTGCTCTGATTAGCCTCTAGGCTGATTGATCTCGCAAGCCAATACGGATAAGGCTTGCGAGCCGATAGGTATTTGAAAATGATCGAAAAAGGGCTTTGAAAGTGCCCTCAAAAGCGCCCTCAGACGAGTCTCTCTAAGGGCATGTGGGACAGGCGGCGCTTAGACGTTGAACAAGAAGTTCATGACATCGCCATCTTTGACGATGTAGTCTTTGCCTTCGGCTCGCATTTTTCCTGCTTCTTTAGCGCCTTGCTCGCCTTTGAATTGGATGAAGTCATCAAAAGCAATGGTCTGGGCGCGGATGTAGCCACGCTCAAAATCGGTATGAATCACACCTGCGGCTTGAGGACCTGTTGCGCCTATGGGCACTGTCCATGCGCGGACTTCTTTAACGCCCGCCGTGAAATAGGTTTGCAGGCCGAGTAGTTTGAATCCGGCACGAATCAAGCGATCAAGTCCGGGCTCTGTCATGCCCATGTCGGATAGAAAAACTTCTTTGTCCTCGGTGGGCAGTTCGGCAATCTCGGCTTCAATCGCTGCGCAAATGGCAACCACAGGAGCGTGCTGCTGGTCAGCGTAGTCTTGCAGTTTTTTGAGTAAGGGATTGTTCGTAAATCCAGTTTCGCTCACGTTACCAACAAACATAGCCGGTTTGGCCGTAATCAAGCACAAGGGCTTCAAAAGCGCCAACGACTCGGCATCTAAACCCAGCGAGCGCACAGGCTTGGCTTCATTAAGCCATGGGGTGATCTGCTCCAGTAACGCGCTCATTTTGGCGGCTTCTTTATCGCCGGTTCGCGCCAGTTTTTGATAGCGCTGTAGCGCTTTTTCAACCACGCCAAGATCGGCCAATGCCAGCTCGGTGTTGATGACTTCGATGTCCGCGATCGGGTCAACGCGCCCTGCCACGTGGACGATGTTGTCGTCTTCAAAACAACGCACCACATTGACGATGGCATCGGTTTCTCGGATATGCGCAAGGAATTTATTGCCAAGCCCCTCGCCAGTGCTGGCACCGGCAACCAGTCCTGCAATATCCACAAACTCGACAACGGCGGGGACAATGCGCTCGGGTTTGATAATGTCCGCCAATTGCGCCAGCCGTGGATCGGGTAGCTCTACGATGCCGACGTTCGGCTCAATCGTGCAAAACGGATAATTTTCAGCCGCGATGCCTGACTTGGTCAGTGCGTTGAAGAGCGTTGATTTTCCGACGTTGGGCAGACCAACGATGCCGCATTTCAAACTCATGCCAATGTTTCCTTTAATCTAAATAATCTGCTTGCCAATCAACGCGGATGGTCTGGGTTGCATGGTCAACGCTATCGATGTACGCGCTGACAAAAGGGATCATGATCTTGCCCAGCACGAGCACTGTGCTGGGGCCTGTGGTGTGCAGATCATCGACTTTGCCAAGGGTTACCCCTTCGCGGTTGATGACGGTATGACCCAGTAAATCGACCCAATAAAATTCGTTATCAGCGGGGGTGGGGAAGCTGGAGCGTGGAATAAAGATGCGTGCACCTTTGAGTGACTCCGCCGCAGAGCGATCTGGCACATCGGCGCTGCACGCAACAATACCGCTTGAATGCTCCTTCGCTTCGGTCATTTTAAGCAGCACCGTACCCGTGAAAGCGTCAAAATGATGACGCACACCTGCGCGTGGTTCGGGGGGCTCTAAATACCAGCGTTTAGACGAAAAAAACGCTTGAGGATCGTTGTTAAAAGCGTGGATTTTTATCCAACCTTTAACGCCCCAAGCGTCTCCTATGCGTCCTACCTCAATAGCATCTTGCGGCAAAGTGACCGCATCCAAAGCTATGGGCATTGCGCTTGAGCTTAAGCAGCTTTAGCCGCTGTTTGTTTCACTAAGCGTGCCACGGTTGGCGACACTTGTGCACCAACGCTGATCCAGTAGGCTAAGCGTTCTGCATGGATGCGTGTGCCTTCTTCGGTAGCGATGGCGCTAGGGTTGTGAAAACCTAGGCGCTCGATGAAGCGACCATCACGGCGCTCACGTTTGCTAGCCACAACGATATTGAAGAACGGACGACCTTTAGAACCGCCACGAGAAAGTCGAATGACGACCATAATAAATTCCTTGGAAAAATGAGCCCGCGATGAAACATCAGGGACGCTCTGGGTGGATAATTCTTCGCACCGTCTGAGACACACGACATGGCCACCCGGCCAGCGATACGCTGCAAAGCCCTCCATTATAACTTGCCCCTCGCCATGACTTTCGCATCTCTACCCTCGCGCACGATGATTCGCCCCAGCAAGTCAGCTGACCTTGCCACTATCGCTCAGATTTACGAGCACCATGTGCTTCATGGCACCGCAACCTTTGAAGTTCAAGTTCCTACGGTGCAGGACATGGCCGCTCGCAGGCAGGATGTGCTAGCTAAACATCTCCCCTATCTGGTGCTGACCGTGAACGAAAAGGTGATGGGCTTTGCCTATGCCAATTGGTTTAAACCACGCGAGGCGTATCGCTTCACGTGCGAAAACTCCATTTACCTTCATCACGAAGCCACTGGCAAAGGTTGGGGGCGGCTCTTGCTTGCGGAGCTTTTGACTTGCCTAGAGCGCAGTCATATCCGCAAGGTCTTGGCGGTAATTGGCGGTAGTGACAACCACGCATCCATCGGGCTGCATCAAGCGCTGGGGTTTGAGCATGCCGGGACGGTTGAGCATTACGGCTGGAAGTTTGGTCGCTGGCTAGACCTCGTGCTCATGCAGCGCACGCTGGGCGTGGGGGCTACGATGCCGCCCGAATCGTGTTAACCAAGAGCATCGCCCGCGTCATCGGCCCCACACCGCCGGGTACGGGGGTGATGTAGCTGGTAACTTCGCGCACGCCCTCAAAGTCAACATCACCGCATAGCTTGCCTGCGCTGTTGCGGTTCATACCCACATCAATGACCACGGCACCAGCCTTCACCATGTCTTTGGTCAGCACATTTTGTTTGCCAACGGCGGCAACAATGATGTCTGCGGTCAAGCAAATAGCCTTTAAATTTGTGGTTGCACTATGGCAAATGGTGACGGTGGCACTTTGATTCAGTAACATTTGTGCCATCGGTTTGCCAACGATATTGCTGCGGCCAATAACCACCGCATGCTTGCCGCGAAGGTTCATCCCAATCGACTCAAGCATCTTCATGGCACCGTGGGGTGTGCAGGGCCAAAAGCCGGGCAGTCCGGTAGCTAGCGCTCCGGCATTGGCAACGTGAAACCCATCCACATCTTTGGCAGGATCAATCGCCGCGATGACTTTTTGTGCATCCAGATGCTTGGGCAGCGGCATTTGTACCAAGATGCCATGGATGCGCGGGTCGGCATTGAGAGCCGCCACCTTGGCCAACAACTCAGCCTCGGTGGTTGGGGCGGGCATGCGCTCCAGCACCGAATGAATCCCGACTTGTTCGCTGTCTTTGACTTTATGGCTCACGTACACCTGACTGGCAGGATCATCGCCAACCAGCACCACGGCAAGCCCGGGCGTTATGCCTTGGCTTTTGAGGGCGATGACTTGCTGAGTAACCTCAGTTTTTATTTTTGCGGCAAGCGCGTTGCCATCAATCAATTGCGCTGACATCTGTCTTCAACCTTTAATTTTTGAGTGCGATTTTGAGCAAGTCAGCGACCGTGTTGGCGCTTAATTTTTCCATGATGTTGGCGCGGTGCGCCTCGACCGTTTTGATGCTAATGCCCAGGTCATCGGCAATTTGTTTATTGAGTCGTCCGGCTACGATGCGCTCCAGCACCTGTGTCTCGCGCGAGGTCAGTTTGCCCAGCAGTGCCTCGCGGCTCGCACTGGCTTGTGCCGATGCAAAAGAGCCCTTGGCATGATCCAGCATGCGCTCGATGAGCGTGACTAAAGCGATTTCATCAAACGGTTTTTGAATGAAATCCATGGCTCCTTTTTTCATCGATGCAACGGCCATCGGCACATCGCCATGCCCCGTAATAAAAACAATGGGCAAGGGCGAGTGCTGCTCGATGAGTTTGTCTTGCAACTCAAGCCCCGACATGCCCGTCATACGAATGTCAACGATGAGACACGCCACTTCGCGCGAATCGTAGCGCGCCAAAAAATTCTCTGCCGAGTCGTAGCAGCGCACGCGGTAGTCTTTACCCTCTAATAACCACTGTAGCGAATCGCGTACCGCTTCGTCGTCATCAACAACAAAAACAGTGCCTTTTTTGGGAATCAAGCTCATATTACGAATCATCTCTCGTTTAGTTTTATGCGTTTTGAATGGGGAGCCAAAAGCTAAATCGGCATCCCGTAATCACCTTGGACTCATTCAAACCCGCTCCATTGTAGATGTTCTGTGCCGTTAAACGCCCTTGGTGCGACTCGATGATGGAGCGGCATAAGTTCAGGCCAATGCCCATGCCTTCTAATTTGGTTGTGTAAAAAGCATCAAAGATGCGCTGGAGCACGTCCGGGGGTACCCCAGGGCCCGTGTCCTCAACGCTGCACTCGATGCCATCTTGCTCTTCGCTGCCTTGCAGCATCGATTTACGGATCACCCTGAGCTTGATTTGCCGACGTGTCATGTCCTTGGGGGAGTAGTCACCTCCCACGTCAATTGCTTCGGCGGCATTTTTAATGAGGTTAACGATGACTTGCTCAATCAAGATGGGGTCAACCATCAGGCTGGGTAAGCGAGCTGCCACATGATGGGTCAGTTGTACGCGACGGCGTTGCACCTCGATGCCGACCAACTCAAGCGCTTCGTTGACCATAGCGGCCATCGGGTTTAAGGTGCGATTAGGCTCGCTGCGCTTCACAAAGCTTTGAATGCGCTGAATGATTTGCCCCGCACGCTGCGCTTGTTTGGCTGTTTTTTCGATCGCTTGGAGTAGCTCTTCG
>CAZAIW010000173.1:0-4912 GCA_964485285.1 uncultured Burkholderiaceae bacterium
CTTTGGCTCTGAGCAAAGCCACGTCGGTTGTGGCTTGCAGCACGTTCACGCCGTCCAGCAGCACCTCGCCGGTGGCACGCTGCTCGGGGTAGAGCTCAAACATGCGATTAAAGGTGCGCAGCAGTGTCGATTTACCGCAGCCCGATGGGCCAATAAACGCCGTGACCTTGTTCTTTTCAATTTCAAGATCGATGCCTTTGAGCGCATGAAATTTTCCGTAATAAAAATTCAAATCGCGCACCGAAATTTTGGCATCGATCACAGGAACGGGTTTGCTGGTATCCATGGTTTTAGCTCTTATTTATTTTTCGTGAAGTAACGCGCCACAATGTTGAGCGCCAATACAAATAGGGTGATGATGAATACGCCCGCCCACGCTAGCTTTTGCCAGTTTTCGTAGGGGCTCATCGCGAATTTGAAAATCGTCACGGGCAAGCTGGCCATCGGCTGGGACAGATCGCTGCTCCAAAACTGATTAGACAGCGCCGTGAAGAGTAACGGTGCGGTCTCGCCCGCAATACGCGCCACCGCCAGCAAGATGCCGGTGACGACACCAGCCCGCGCACTTTTCAGTGTGATGCTCAAAATCACCTTCCAGCGCGGCGTACCCAGCGCGTAGGCCGCTTCGCGCAGGGCGTTGGGCACAAGGCGCAGCATGTTCTCGGTCGTGCGTATCACCACGGGAATCACGATCAGCGCCAAGGCAAGCACACCGGCGATGGCAGAAAAACTTTTGAATCTCGCCACGACGACGGTATAGACAAAAAGTCCAATCACGATAGACGGCGCAGACAGCAAGATGTCGTTGACAAACCGAGTCAGGCTACCCAGCCAGGTTTTCTGGCCAAACTCTGCCAAATAAATGCCAGCAAAAATGCCAATGGGCGTGCCGACAAAAGTCGCCAAAAGCACCATCAAGCCTGAGCCATAGATGGCGTTGGCAAGGCCGCCTTCGTCGTTAGGAGCGGGTGTCATTTGGGTGAATACGGCCAGCGACAGTCCAGCAAGGCCTTGCCGCACAATCTCCCACAAAATCCACGCAAGGAAGAACAAACCAAAGGCCATGGCCGTGAGCGACAAGCCCAGTGCCACACGGTTAACCCACTGTCTTTTTTGGTACTTGGTCATGCGGTTTTGCCCTCCCCTTTTTTAAGCTGCGCGAGCAGCAGCTTAGAGATCGCCAGCACCAAGGTCGTGATGGCGAACAGCACCAACCCGAGGTAAATCAGTGAGGCTTGATGCAGTCCCTCGCCCGCCTCGGCAAACTCGTTGGCCAGCGCCGAGGTAATCGAATTGGCGGCCTCGAACAAACTGGGCGAGTTCAGTTGATTCATATTGCCAATCACAAAGGTGACGGCCATGGTCTCGCCCAGCGCACGCCCAAGGCCCAGCATGATGCCGCCCATCACACCGGTGCGCGTGTAGGGCAGCACCACTTTGGAGACCACTTCCCACGTGGTCGCACCCAGCCCATAAGCCGATTCTTTTAAGAGCGCGGGCGTGACTTCAAACACATCGCGCATGACGGAGGAGATGAACGGAATAATCATGATGGACAAGATCACACCGGCCGAAAAAATGCCAATTCCAACAGGGGGGCCGCTCACAAGCCTCTCCAGCATTGGCACGCCAGCCACAAGCCTCTGCAAGGGTTGCTGTACAAGGCTTGCAAGCAAGGGGCCAAATGAAAGTAGCCCCCACATGCCGTAAACAATCGATGGAATCGCTGCCAAAAGCTCAATCGCCGTACCCAGCGGACGACGCAGCCACTTGGGCGCAAGCTCCGTCAAAAACACCGCGATGCCAAAACTCACGGGCACAGCAATCAGCAACGCAATCACCGACGTGGCCACCGTGCCATAAATCATGACCAAACCGCCATATTGATTCTGCACCGGGTCCCACATGGTGGTGGTCAAAAAATGCCAGCCAAATTGGTGGATAGCCGGCCAAGCACCAACTAGCAGCGAGAGCAAGATGCCGCCTAACATGGCCAAGGTCAATATCGCAGCACCTCGCGCCACAAAGGCAAACAGCTGATCGGCAAAGCGTAATTTCATAGAGGCGATGGGGTGGACATGTAGATCGTCAAGGCAAAGGAGGGACTAGATTTATCTCTATTTGATGTGCGTCCAAGATTTTTCAATCAAGGCTTTCACGCTCACAGGCATGGGCACGTAGTCCAAGTTTTCCGCTGTTTTGTCGCCAATTTTAAAGGCCCAAGCCACAAACTTTAAAACCGACTGCGTCCGCGCCATATTGTCCGCTTTAGCTTGCAACAGTAAAAACGTCGCACCCGACAGCGGCCAAGCGTCCTTGCCTGCTTGATGCGTCAGGATTTGATAAAACGACTGCTCCCACTGAGCGCCCGCCGCCGCTTTAAACGTCGTGTCATCTGGCGCTGGATAGTTGCCCGCCGCATTTTTAACCAAGGCATACGTCATCTTGTTTTGTTTGGCGTAGGCGTACTCGACATAACCAATGCTATTGGGCAGACGCGTGACAAATGCTGACACACCTTCATTGCCCTTACCACCCGCACCCACAGGCCAGTTCACCGCCGTGCCCTCGCCGACTTTGTCCTTCCACTCTTTGTTCATCTTCGAGAGGTAATTCGTAAAAATAAAGCTGGTGCCCGAGCCATCCGCGCGACGCACCACCGAAATAGGATTCGCTGGCAGAGCCAATTGTGGATTGAGTGCTTTGATGGCAGCATCGTTCCACATCGTGATCTTGCCCAGATAAATATCACCCAGCACCTGCCCCGTTAGCTTGAGCTGGCCGGGTGCCACACCTTGGATACTGACCACGGGTACCACGCCGCCAATGACCATCGGGAACTGAACCAATCCTTTGGCTTTCAACTCCTCATCTTTCAGCGGCATATCCGACGCGCCAAAGTCCACCGTTTTGGCCTCAATTTGCTTAAGTCCTGCGCCAGAGCCTACTGATTGATAGTTCACCTTGGTACCGGTTTCCTTGTGGAAGTCCGCTGCCCACTTGGCGTACAGCGGGGCTGGAAAACTAGCACCTGCGCCCACAATATCTTGTGCTTGCGACAGCGATGTGCCTGCTAAACCCATTGCCACGAGGCCTGTCATCAAACCTGTTTTGATCATCTGTGTCATGTTTGTCATCATTGTTTCCTTTGAACCCGTTTGTTATCCGTATGGCGTGAGCACATGCCCACATGGGCTAATGTAGAAATGCTTTATGACAGTTGTGTGACAGCGTCGGCCTACAATTTTGTCTTTTCACAAAGCGCACCTTGCCCACCCGGCGTTATGAATATCCTGTTCCTTTGCACCCAAAACTCCGCTCGCAGCATCTTGGCCGAGGCGCTGCTCAACCACTTTGGTGGCGACAAGTTCAAGGCCTACTCGGCTGGTAGCTCACCGCGTGAGAATCAGCAGCCTCACCCACTCGCCATGGAAGTGCTTCAGCGTGCCGGTATTGACACGACTGACTTAACCAGCAAAAGCTGGCATGTTTTTGCCGCACCCCACGCGCCGCACATGGACTTGATCGTGACGGTGTGCGACAACGCGGCTGGCGAAGTCTGCCCCATCTGGCCTGGTCATCCTGCGCGTGAGCACTGGGGCTATGCCGACCCATCTCGCACGGAAGGCTCACACGACGTGCGCTTGCAGGCATTTCAGCAGACGATGCAGCTCATTCAAGCTCGTATTGAGCGCTTCATGGCCGAGCATTGAAGCATGACATCCACTTACTCACGTGCGCAAAAAATAGGAGCTGAGTTTTTAGGCACGCTGCTCCTGCTGTGTGCGGTCATCGGTTCGGGCATCATGGCTGAACGACTGGCAAGCGGCAATGCCGCTGTCGCTTTACTGGCCAACACGCTGGCGACGGTTTTCATGCTGTACGTGCTGATTGAGGTGTTCGGGCCCATTAGCGGCGCGCATTTCAATCCACTGGTCAGCAGTGCGCTGCTGTGGCGTGTGTCCAAACGCTTGCTGCTTGCGTACATGGCGGCGCAATGCGCAGGTGCCATCACGGGTGCATGGTTGGCTCATGTCATGTTTGATCTGCCCATCATCCAAACCAGCGCCCATATCCGCACGGGCACAGGACTGTGGGTGGCCGAAGCCGTCGCAACCGCAGGCCTCATTTTTGTCATCTTGCGCTCCACCCACACGCACGCCAAAGCCAGCAGTTGGGTGGCCTGTTACATCGGTGCAGCGTATTGGTTTACGGCTAGCACATCGTTTGCCAATCCGTCTGCCGTGCTGGGACGCATGATGACGGATAGCTTCTCAGGCATTGCCCCGCAAAGCGCACTGGGTTTTGTCCTTGCACAGGTCGTGGGCACAGTCGCCGGGGTGATGATGAACGCTTGTTTGACCGCATATAATGAAAAATCAACCACGGCGCTGAGTTAGCGCGTGTTGATAAGGTGGACACCTAACGTCACCCTCGCCTCATAAGCCCCAGACCAAAGAATCTGCCGCGATGGGCAAGAGTCACGATACACCACAACGAATCAAACTTATTTAACGGAATATGTGTTGGTAGATGCGTTTGAAGACAGTAACCCATCTGCCAATTTTTTGCTTTGATGATGCTTTTAATCACCACTTTTAAAATAATCCTCAACGCAGCGCGCCCCGCTTGGAAACCCGCATCCCACCCACTACCCGGGTGACTCGCGGGCGGTTTGACGTATGACGTCGCCCCTGGCAAATTGGCAATTCCCTCCCCTCGTTTGATTGGTGTTGGTCTTTGGTGTCCTTGGTATTTTTAGGACTTAAAGGAAACAAACATGAAACGCATGTTAATTAACGCCACTCAGGCGGAAGAGCGCCGTCTTGGCATTGTCGATGGTCAAAAACTACTCGACTACGAAATCGAAATTGAAGGCCGCGAGCAGCGCAAGGGCAACATCTACAAGGCC
>CAZAIW010000174.1:0-4902 GCA_964485285.1 uncultured Burkholderiaceae bacterium
GCGCCTCTTTGTTCACCTGTCCAGCAGGCGGTAACGCTTGGCTCCATGCGGTGCCAGCGGCAAATACCGAAAGTAAAAGGCTTAACTGAAATACACCAGAAGATGAGCTGGTACGGGGACTTTGATCGAAGGTTGTTTTAAGCATAGTAAGACAATTAATAATAAGTAGAGCACATTAAAAAGAGTGAGCCGTTAATTTATCATACAAGAAAAAGACGTGAGGCCGCCTCATTCTTACCAAACACCTCGATAACTCTCATCAAATTTGATCAATCGCGTTGCAATTAGGCAACACAAGGTCGGTAGAAAATGAATTCCAAAGAATTCTTTTTAGCGAGCCTCTGGCTTGATCAGAATATAGTCCCCACGTGTTCCGCGCCTCACTTGCAACACACTCGATTTAATCTTATCGTGCCGAGCCAATGCGGCTTCTGCATCTTTGGCGCTAGTCACTTCGCTATTGGCTATGGCGACAATGATGTCACCCTCGCGCAGACCTGCTGCGGCTGCGGCTGCTGTGGCGGCATCCACACGCGCACCCGCCTTCAGCTTGGATTCCTGCTTTTGCTCTTCCGTCAAATCAGACAAAGTTAAGCCCAACTTGGACGCTGCCGATGGCGCGGTTGAGCTCGATTTGTCAGGCTTGCTGGGACGATGGTTGGTGCTTGTTGTTTTCACCTTGTCATCAGGCTCAAGCTCGGCCACGACGATGGGCAAGTCCAGCGTTTTACCACGTCTCAAAACGCTAACCGTGGTCTTTGTATTGGGTTTGGTACCGCCTACGGTTCGCGGCAAGTCACTGGATTTTTCTATCGCCTTGCCATCAAATTTTAAGATGATGTCGCCGGGCTCAATGCCAGCTTTGGCCGCAGGCGAATTGTCCATCACACGCCCAACCAATGCGCCTTGGCTCTTCGTCAACCCTAAAGACTCTGCCAACTCTTTACTCACGCCGCCGGCTTCAACACCAATACGGCCTCGTGCAACACGTCCACTACCGCGCAATTGATCGGCAACGCGCATCGCCTCATCAATGGGGATGGACAAGGACACGCCGTTGTACCCGCCCGAACGTGTCACGATTTGACTGTTGATACCCACCACCTCGCCGCGCATATTAATCAGAGGCCCTCCCGAGTTGCCAGGATTAATCGCCACGTCGGTTTGGATGAATGGCAAGTACTCGCCGGTATCACGCGCCTTTGCGCTGACAATGCCTGCCGTCACTGAATTATCAAGACCAAATGGCGAACCAATAGCCATGACCCACTCACCTACTTTGAGTTTGGCAACATCGCCCAGCTTGACAGCTGGCAAATTGATGGCATCAATCTTGACCACGGCCACATCGGTTCGCTTATCGGTACCGACAATTTTCGCTTTCAGCTCGCGCTTATCCGTTAAGGTGACCAGCACCTCCGTCGCCCCTTCTACAACATGCGCATTGGTCATGATGAAACCATCTACCGACACAATAAAACCCGAACCAACACCGCGTGGGCGCTCTATTTCTTGCGGTGTAGAAGGTGCCTTTTTACTCCCCCCTTTAGGTGCACCGGGGTTACTCGGCACGTTAGGAATCGGCATACCAAAGCGGCGGAAAAACTCTAAGATGTTGGGGTCCATACCGCCAAAGGGATTACCGCCCTCTTCGGCATCATCTTCGCCCAAGCCGTAGGGATTGCGCACTTTGATTTTTTCTGACGTTCGGATATTGACCACCGAAGGCCCCACCAGATCGACCAGCTCGGTAAAGTCTGGCAGGCCGCGAACCATGGGGCTGGCCTGAGTTACCGAGGGTGCCGCGGCGGCGGTGGACGACTGAGCGGTACTCCGGGGCGCATGTGTCAGAGCCAACATGCCAATGGCCGTAACGCCCGCAATGAGAAGCACTGAAACCAGCGCCGTATGACGTTTAACAAGCATAAATCACTCCTACAAAAAAACAATGACCTCAATATGCCATCAGTTGATCCAAATTCAACATCCCGCGTATCAAGCGGTGCGAAGTTTACGTTAACTGCCCACGCCAAATGCGTTCTAAATCAGCCACGGTGTCGATGTCGATTAAACAGCCTTGCGCCAATGGCACAGCATCCACGCTGACGGCCTGGACTTTGAATTTTTTCAATAAAGAGCGTGCGCCTTCGTCACCCTGAAGCAGTAACAGTTCATCCAAACAAACTTTTGAAAAACCGACGGGATGACCGCGCTTCCCCGCAAATGTGGGAGCGCAAATTTCGGCCGTTTTAAGACCTTGCGCCACAGCCTGAATCACCTCCGTTGGAACCAAAGGCATATCAGCGGGAAGCACCAGCCAACCATCAGCACTTGCGTTGGCCTTCACAGCAGCCGCAATGGATCGCCCCATGCTCGCATGATGAGACCGCTCCAGATGGCAAGGAAGGCCACTGGCGACCGCCTTGCTCATCGTGGCTTGCAGGACGGTCGTCTGCTGCAAGCCGCAATGAATCTGGGCATCCAGCTTATGCGTTTGGCCGCCAGAAGCCCTAAAACGTTCACCCCGACCAGATGCCAAAATAAGGACAACGAGCTGCAAGTGTTAGACGCTTAATTTTGAGAACTGCGATGCGCCCACGCTGTGGTGTGACGCTCAATATAGCTGAAAAATTCATACATGACCATGGCCATGGCACCAATCACAACCAGCCCCGCAAACGCCAAAGCTAGGCGTTGCTGCGATCCTGCTGACTGCATTAAATAGCCAATACCAGAGTCACCGGCAGTCATTTCTGCTAACACTGTTCCAACAAAAGCCAATGTAATGGCGATTTTGAGTGAGCCATAAAAGTACGGTAAAGAACGCGGCAAACCAACTTTGATCAGTACATCCCAGCGTTTAGCGCCCAAAACTCGGAGCACGTCCTCAAGCTCGGGCTCCAGCGTTGCAAGACCCGTCGCGATATTGACCGTAATAGGAAAAAACGAAATCAAAAACGCCGTCAAAATGCCAGGCCCTACACCAATGCCAAACCAAACGACCAAAATGGGAACAATCGCGGCCTTCGGTACGGCGTTAAAGGCGACCAATAAAGGGAACACGGCCTTATACGCAATACGCGCGGAGCCAACCAAAAAGCCCAACAAAACGCCAACCACAATACTGATCGCAAAGCCAACCATCGTCACCCAGAACGTCTGCCAAGCCGCAACGGCTATAGGATCAAAAAATTCAACCAAGGCCTTGCCGATCATCACGGGACTTGGAAAAATAAACTCAGCAATATCAAACACCATGCAGGCGGTTTGCCAGACAACGAGCAAAAAGAAAAATAAGATAAGCGGGGAATACGCTTCTAGTTTTTTGGTATTCATGCCGATTTACCTCCACGAATCGCGCCAATGTGTCCGCGCAGCTCATGCACAATATCTGAGAATTGTTGCGTGTATGTAATCTCTAAATCGCGGGGGCGCGGCAAATCAATATTCCGCTCCACAACAAAACGCCCCGGGTTTTTCGACATCACAAAAACCTTATCGGCCAAGAACACCGACTCGCGCAAATCGTGAGTCACTAAAATAACATTGAACTTTTGCGCTTGATGCAAATCACGCAACACACACCACAGCTCTTCTCGTGTAAATGCATCTAATGCGCCAAAAGGCTCATCTAGTAACAGCATTTTGGGTTCGTGAATCAGCGCACGGCAAATACTGGCGCGCTGCTGCATACCCCCCGATAGTTGCCATGGAAATTTGTCAGCGTATCCATCTAGTCCAACCGTTTTAAGCAACTGGCGGGCGCGCGCTCTGCATACTCGTTTTTTTTAGCTTTAAAGTTCGCCCGATAAGGCTCAACAATCTCCAGCGGCAACAGCACATTTTCAAGCGTGGTTCGCCAAGGTAGTAAAGATGGTGCTTGAAAAGCCATACCCGAAATTTTGAGTGGCCCTGTTACAGGATCACCACCCACCTGAATCGAGCCGCGTGTCGGCATGCGCAGCCCGGTCGTGAGCTTCATGAACGTCGATTTCCCGCAGCCCGAAGGCCCAACGATGGCGATGAACTCGCCTTCAGTGACCGTTAGGTTGATGTCCTCAACCGCGAATTGATTTTGCGCCAATAGCTCATCGTTATAAGCGAGCCAGACATTTTTGAAGTCGACAAAAGCCATATTTGAGCCTATTTTTTAGCTGTTTTTACTGGCAGCACAGCAGCCAACTCTGCATCGCTTGGTAAAAAGCTCCCGTTCCAAATTGCGTTACGATCAACACGGGTCTTGGTATTAAAAGCATCGGATACTTGACTTGCCATCAGTGTTAGGCGAGCATCATTGATCTTGCCAAATCCTTCCTTATACGCATCAGGGCTCGCAACGACCGTGTCAATCGCGAGCTTTAAGCGACGCTCTTCAAGCGCCACATTGATGATGCCATCTCGTGCTTTTACATGATTGATTCCCTCTGCAGGCTTGGCAATCACTTCTTTAGCAGATTTTGTAAATGCAATTAAAAAGGCTTTAATGGCCGCAGGATTTTCCTTAATGAGCTTAGGGGACACAATGATCGCATTCCCATACAACTTAACACCATAGTCCGGGTACTGCATGATGGCAACGTCCTCAGCCTTCACGCCACGCGCCTCTAAGTTCAGTAGCGAGGTAAATGTAAATCCGGTAATCGCATCGACATCACCCTTGGCAAGCATGGTCTCACGCAACGCCGGATCCATAGAAATCCAATTCACGGCACCCACACCATTGGCTTTTGCAAAGATTGGGAATCCACGCCGTCCAGAATCAAATCCGGGAGCTCCTAGCTTTTTACCCGTCAAATCCGCTGGAGACTTGATATTCGATTTTTTAAGCGACATGACCGACGCTGGCGTATTGTTGTAGACCATCATCACCGCAACAGGTTTATTTGCGGCATCTGGGTTGTT
>CAZAIW010000175.1:0-3249 GCA_964485285.1 uncultured Burkholderiaceae bacterium
GTGTTTTCGTACGAAAAATCAAAAGAATACTTGATATTTCATAATCGCTAACTTTGATTTCGAAACGTCATGCATTGACGAAGCAAAAGCGGCTGTTTGATCTTTTTCAGGTAAACAACCCATGGATGTATTGGCGGAGAAGGCGGGATTCGAACCCGCGGAGGGTTTTACCCCTCGCACGCTTTCCAGGCGTGTGACTTAAACCACTCATCCACCTCTCCAGTGCGCTAATTGTAACCGATGAAAAAAGCCGCAAGGCTTACACCATGCGGCTTTGCGGATAGCGCAGTAACTCAAATTACCGAACCACAGCGATTTGTTCGCGCTTACCGGCTTTGTACGTGTACAAAGTCAACGCACCATTTTTAATGTCGCCTTTTTCATCAAAACTGATCGTTCCTGTTACGCCTTTGTAACCCTCTGTTTTGGCAAGCACAGGCAAGTACTTAGCAGGCTCTGACGATCCAGCCTTGACCATTGCATCGGCCATCACCATCACTGCGTCATAGACATATGGCGCATACACTTGAACCTCAGCGTTGTTTTTCGCTTTGAAGTCAGCGCGGAATTTATCCATACCTGCTTTTTGCTCGCCCTCAACACCACCCGCCTCGGCGCATACTACTTGTTCATCAGACATCCCATCGCCCGCAAGCTTCGGTAATTCCGAAGTGCATATGCCATCGCCTCCCAAGAATTTGACTTTCATCCCTAATTGTTTGGCTTGTTTAAGCATAGGCCCTGCAACCGCATCCATGCCACCAAAGAACAGCACATCAGGATTAGCAGCCTTAAGTTTAGTCAAGATAGCCATGAAGTCGGTGGCCTTGTCAGTTGTGAATTCGTGTCCAACTAATTTGCCACCCGCCGCCGTGACTGCTTTTTCAAACTCCGAAGCAACACCAGCACCGTATGCCGTTTTGTCATCAATGACAGCAATTGACTTACCTTTGAGTTCATTGACAGCGTACCGACCGAGTGTTCCGCCCAGATGCACGTCATCCGCTACAACCCGAAAGGTGGTTTTAAATTTCTGACGTGTAAAAGTTGGATTGGTGGCTGAAGGAGAAATTTGTGGAATACCAGCCTCAGCATAAATTTTTGATGCAGGAATCGATGTTCCTGAATTCAAATGCCCAATCACACCACTGACTTTGGCATCCACCAATTTCTGCGCAGCTGCTGTTCCCTGCTTAGGATCAGCACCATCATCCTCTGCCACAAGGGTGAACTTAACAACTTTGTCACCAATCTTCACCCCCTTCGCGTTGAGCTCCTCAATAGCCATGCGCGCACCAAGCTCATTATCTTTACCCAAATGCGCAATCGCGCCACTGGTTGGCCCTACATGCCCAATTTTGATCGTGTCGTCTTTTTTGCTGCAAGCAGTCAAAAAAGCAATCGCACTGATGGCGATAAGGGTGTATTTAATTTTCATTTAAGATGACTCCAAGGATTAATAAACAAGAGTGAGTAGTTCTAAACGCTAGAGACTAGCGAAAAACCACTCGTTAAGTATTGGTGAAAACACCAGTTTTTTTAAATAAAGTACTGCGCAAAAAAATCGCCTCCCCATTGCAACAACTCGGGAGACGGTTGGCATCACAACGTTTTTAATACGGTCTTAAAAGTTGTAACGAATACCAGCACTTAGTGCACTTGAACGAGTACCCGTATTAGCAGATGGCCCAAAACCTCCACCGTTCAAGCTGTACGCCCCGTTTGTATTGTTGCTAATAGCCGTGTAGCCCGCATACACTTTCAATTCACGAGGAATGATGTTGTAGTTGTAAAACAAGGTGGCTTGTGTTGCACCACTATTGCCACCAACAGCTCCAAGCGTAGCGCTCGCGCGTCCCAAGTTGAGATGGAACTCCGACTTGCCCACGTTGTATTGAGCCGATATGCGTGACAAAGTGTTGCTCGATACCGTACCGCTCACCACACTGTTATCCTTGTTAGTAGCTAAATAGCCAGCAAGAGAAAAGTCACCCATCGAGTAGTTCGCACGAACACCATTGGTGGTCACCGTTCCCGTCATTCCGCTTGTCGAATTTTTAGCCCCAGCCATCGACTCGTGCCCTACGCCAAAACTCAAAGGCCCTTTGTTGTAGCCGACATTAAGTTCGCTGGCGGTTGGACTTGCGTCATCCGCTAGATTCGTGTTTCCATTGAGATTTTTACGTGCGCCTAGCGATGCACCATAGTCAAAATCACCTGTTTTTCCAGCGTAATTAACGCCGCTGATCATGGCATAAGTGGTGTAATTCCAAAATGCATCGGACGATGTACCGGTATCGTGATTATGGTTACTCACCGCGTCAGCCATATTCAAATAGGTGCGAGAGAGAAACCGTCCTGCTGTCACGGTACCAAAAGAACCTGACAAATTCAAACTCGACTCACGACCAAATAGTAGCGTTCCTTGCTGAGCTCCCGTCATGGTGTTGTACCCCACTTCAAGCGCGGCACCTACGCTTAAATCCGCATCAATCTTGCGATTCATTCTGAAACCAATGCGTGAACGGTTATCAACCGAGGCCAGCGAGGTCTTGCCATTGATGTTGACGGACTCCTCAGAGATATTGATACGTCCCCAAATAGTCGTTGTCGTTTGCGCATAAGCGCCTGTCGTCAGCATCGCTGCCACGGCAACTAGAGTAAGCCTTGTTTTCATGTTCAAAGTCCTAATAGAGTTAAAAATTTTTGCCTATTGGCAAGCCGTCAAGTGTATACAAGGCGACTTACCGCGCACAAAATTTTCTCTAGGAAAAACCCTAACGAAAACTAAATTTTCGGAAGAGGACAACTCAATTTTTTGCGTCGTGGTGCGTCAGGGGATACCCTCTTTGCTTGTAGTATTTCCAGCGCTCGCGTGCCAGCGCAACGCTGGATGGTGCCCCTGCCGGAACAATTTCGATCAATCGATCAAAGCGCTCAAAACCTGCTGGCTGCGTATCACCACAATAAATGAAAAAGCCAGCATGGTTTGCGGCTTGGGTATTGATTTGTTCAATTGTTGCCAGCCAGACATTGACTTTTTCGTCCGACACATCATCAACCTCCTCGCCCACAAACGCATGCGGAATGAAGTCCGTGTTTGAGAAAGTCCACAAGGCCGCATCAAATGCTTCCAGCCACTCTTGCGTACCTACCACCAGCGTGGGTTGATCTTGCTGCCAAGCCTTGCGCACCAAGCGACAAGCGTAGTGCAGCGGATCGGTCACATTAAAGTGAAAACTGATATGC
>CAZAIW010000175.1:3259-4825 GCA_964485285.1 uncultured Burkholderiaceae bacterium
CGTCATCCATCAGCCTCCGTTTATTGGGTGGATAGCAACCATTCCAGCAGTAAACCCACAGGACGTGCGGTTGCGCCCTTTTCTTTGCCGCCCTTCCAAGCCACACCCGCAATATCGAGGTGCGCCCACGGGAAGTTGGTCTCGCCTTTGGTTTTGGTAAATCGCTCCAAGAATTTAGCCGCCGTCACCGCACCGCCGCCCGGGGGTGCGACATTGGCGACATCGGCAAAGTTGCTCTTTAGCCCCTCGGCATATTCATCATCCAAAGGCATACGCCAAGCAAGGTCAAGCGCACGCTCGCCAGCGGCTTGCAGCGCATCGGCCAGCGCATCATCGTTACTAAATAGTCCGGCGCGAACGCTGCCCAAAGCCACGCCACAAGCGCCGGTCAAGGTCGCAATATCTACCACGGCGCGAGGCTTAAAGCGTTTGGCGTAGACCAATGCATCATTCAAAATCAAGCGCCCTTCGGCATCGGTATTGAGCACTTCAATGGTTTGTCCATCCATGGCTGTAACGACATCGCCGGGCTTGGTCGCGTGCCCACTAGGTAGGTTTTCGGTGGCGGGAATCAGCCCCATCACGTTGAGCTTGGGTTTGAGCTCGGCCAAAGCGCGGAAAGTACCAAGGACGGATGCAGCGCCGCACATATCAAACTTCATCTCGTCCATGCCTGCACCGCCCTTAAGCGAGATACCGCCCGAGTCAAACGTGACACCCTTGCCAATTAAGACGGTAGGGGCCACGCTTTTTGCTGCGCCGGTATAACGCAGCACAATAAACCGCAGGGGTTCAATGGAGCCACGCGCCACCGACATCAACGATCCCATACCCAGTTTTGCAACTTCTTTGGGACCAAGTACTTCGCAGTCAAGGACGGCGTGCTGCTTTGCCAGCGACTTGGCAGCCTCACCCAACAAGGTCGGCGTTGCATAGTTCGCCGGACGATTCGCCCACTCCTTGGCCAGCTCCTGACCCACCACCAGTGCTTGCCCATGCGCGAAGGCCGCTTTGGCTTTGGCTGCGTCCACCACACCTAGCGTCACCTGCGCAAGCTTGCGTCCCGCCTTATCTTCTGTACCTGCGCCTTTGCTCGCCGTGTACACATACGTCGTGTCCGCAATGGCCTGCATCACAAGCGGCAAGTGATGGCTGTGCGCCTCTTCGGTCAAGCACACGGTCAGCTTTTTAATCGAGCGTCCTTTGAGCTGAGTCATACCCGCACCAAGCGCATCGCGGATGTCTTTCGCCGCCCCCTTCCCAGAGGACATGACAACGACGATGCGGCTTGATACACCTGCCGCGCCGTAGAGCACCAAAGTCTTGCCAGCTTTGTTTTCAAAATCACCGCAGGCCTGTGCACCTTGTACTGCTTGGCTTAGCGGCCAATCGATCTTGAAAGTCTTGTCCTGCTTGGCCTTGCGGGCATCGCTATGTGGAAAAAGGACTAAAAGTGCATCAGATGTCTCGCTGCAAGCTTGTGCGGGGGTCAGGGTTTTGAGTTGGAATTTCATGGTCAATGTCATGTCGATTTTCGAGGTGGTAATCCAGTGTGCTGCGTCAGTA
>CAZAIW010000176.1:0-4772 GCA_964485285.1 uncultured Burkholderiaceae bacterium
GCGTCGAGTACCACGCGAGCGCTGAGATGGACGACTTTTTGGACGTGTGCATGCGCTGCGACCGCGTGGGCAACTCGTCCATGACGTTTGCAGGCGCGATTTTTCGGGGTGATGAATTGCTGATCACCAGCGAGTTGGTGTACGTGTACGCCGACCCGGTGGCCAAAAAGAGCCAGCCCATCCCCACGCCCTTGCGCGACCTGCTCGAAGGCTTTGAGCGCGGCGAAGACATGGTGCAGGTGCATGTGGGCGCGTGGCACGACTTTCAAAAACTGGCCAGCCCGCTGCGCACCGAGGTGTTTGTGCACGAGCAAAAAGTGCCCGCCGAGATGGAGTGGGACCACGACGACAAAAACGCCCTGCACGCGGTGGCGCTCAACCGCATGGGCATGCCCCTGGCCACAGGCCGCTTGCTGCAACATGCCCCCGGTGTGGCGCGCATTGGCCGCATGGCCGTGAAAAAACAGATGCGCGGCAGCGATCTGGGCCGCCGCGTGCTGCACGCCCTGATGGATGCCGCCCAAAACCGGGGTGACACCCAGGTCATCCTGCACGCCCAATGCAGCGCCGAAGGCTTTTACAAACGATCAGGCTTTGAGCCGCATGGTGCTGTGTTTGAGGAAGCGGGGATTGCGCACATCGAGATGGTGCGCGCCCTTTGATTTAAATATCGGCCAGCAACGCGTACGGCAGCGGCAGCAGTTCCAGCACCTCACCATCCGCACTGCCCACACGCCAACCTGCCTGCATGCTCTCCAGCGTGCCGCTGACCAGCGCATCAAAGCCCTGTCCATCGGGTCTTGCCGCGCTCAGCACCACAGTGGCGCAGGGCTGTTCGGGGTCTATGGGGGTGAACACGGCTTGCCCAGCCGTCAAGGCCACAAGGCTGTGCACCAACGCCGTACGTCGCTTGAGCGTTCCGCGAAACTGGCTGCGGGCCACGACTTCCTGACCGGGGTAGCAACCTTTTTTGAAGTTCACGCCCCCGACCGATTCGTAATTGAGCATTTGCGGCACGAAGGCCTCGAACACGGGCTGGGTCACCAGCGTCACGCCGCTCATGACTTCGGCCCAGGCCCAAACGTCGGTGGACATCTCAGCGCCAACAGGCAACACTTGCGATACGTCGCCCAGCCACAAGGCCCGAGGCACTTGCGTGTCGCCCAGCACGGCGGGATACAGCGCTACGGCGTGGGCACCGTTGGTGCTGGTCGTTTGCCAAGGGAGGGCTTCTGCCAAAACGGCATGAGCGCTGTCGCCCATCAAGCCGTGCATTTGCCATTGACCCGTGACATCGCTCAGTTTAACTTTGGCGCGCAGCACAAACATGGACAAGCGCTTGAGCGTTTGGGCCAACAAGTCGAGGCTCATGACCAGCAAAACGGTGTCGGGCGCGGTTTTGATGACCACAAAAC
This sequence comes from uncultured Burkholderiaceae bacterium, assembly GCA_964485285.1. Lineage (GTDB taxonomy): Bacteria > Pseudomonadota > Gammaproteobacteria > Burkholderiales > Burkholderiaceae_C > JASGCK01. Next base: position 1,416 of record CAZAIW010000176.1, read on the forward strand.
TGGCTTGCATCCGGCCCTTGGCCGAACAAAAAGCGGCCAGACGGGACTGACCCACGGGCAAGAGCAGCACGTCATTGCTCAGTTGGTTGTGCAAAAAGTTGGCGGCGTCTTCGCCTTGGGCCTGAATCACGCCCAGATGGGGCAGGGGGCTGACACCGTTCAAAAGTGTGTTGATTTGAGGGCTGAGTTCTGCAGGGGTGTTCATGGGGCGGCTCTGTCGTCGGGCAAGGCGTGAATTATCATCCCCTGAACGTTTTCTACACCCGAACAAGGACATGGCCGTGCTCAAAGGCTTGATGAAGTTAATGACAAGCCTGCTGGTGGCTGCCTTGCTGATGGGGGGCACCGCGTTCTGGTGGGTGACTCAACCGATGGACACCGGCCACCATGCGCTGGATTTGGCCATTGAGCCAGGCACTTCTCCCAAAGCCATTGCCCAAGCCGTAGCCGATGCCGGTGCAAAGACTTCAATCGCTTTGCTTTACGCCTGGTTTCGCCTGTCGGGCCAGTCGCGCCTGATGCGGGCCGGAAGCTACGAAATTGCCCCCGGCACATCGCCCCAACAGCTGCTGAGCATGCTGGTGCGGGGCGAAGAGAGCCTGCGCACCGTGACGATTGTGGAAGGCTGGAACTGGCGGCAAGTGCGCCAAGCGCTGACCAAAGCTGAGCACCTCAAGCCCGACAGCAGGGCCTTGTCTGACGACGCTTTGATGGCGCAGCTAGGACGTCCCGGTGTGGCCCCGGAAGGGCGTTTTTACCCGGACACTTATTCATATGCCAAGGGCTCCAGCGATTTTGTGGTTCTGGCGCGGGCCATGAAGGCCATGGACAAGCATGTGCAACAGGCTTGGGATGCGCGTCAAACGGGTGTGTCGGTCAAATCACCAGAAGAAGTCTTGATTCTGGCGAGCATTGTGGAAAAAGAAACCGGCAAAGGCGCTGACCGACCCATGATTTCGGGCGTGTTCAACAACCGGCTGCGCATCGGCATGCGTTTGCAGACCGATCCGACCGTGATTTATGGCTTGGGCGAAGCCTTTGACGGCAACCTGCGGCGCATCCACCTGCAGACCGACAACCCTTGGAACACCTACACCCGACACGGCTTGCCGCCTACCCCAATTGCCATGCCCGGTAAAGCGGCTTTGTTGGCGGCGGTGCAACCCACCAAGACCTCAGCGCTGTACTTTGTGGCCAAAGGCGACGGCAGCAGCCACTTCAGCGCCTCGTTGGATGAGCACAACCGTGCAGTCAACCGTTACCAGCGCGGGATCAAAACAGGCACAAATTGAGGGTAGACCTGAGCCTGCGACAATCGGGTTTTCCCCATTTCACACACCATGACACGCGGTTTGTTCATCAGTTTTGAAGGCATCGACGGTGCGGGCAAGTCCACGCACATTGCGCTTGTGGCCCAAATGTTCCGTGATGCGGGCAGGGCGGTTGTGCTCACCCGCGAGCCAGGCGGCACGCCGCTGTCTGAAAAGTTGCGCGAATTGGTGCTGCATGACCCCATGGACGCACTGACCGAAGCCTTGTTGATGTTCGCGGCCCGCCGTGAACATTTGATGCAGGTGATTGAGCCCGCTTTGGCCCGGGGTGATGTGGTGCTTTGCGACCGCTTCACCGACGCCACTTTTGCCTATCAGGGCGGTGGGCGTGGTTTTGACTGGCAGGTGCTGGCCCAGCTGGAACGCATGGTGCAGGCCTTGCCCAATGGTGGCTTGCGCCAACCCGAGCTGACCGTGTGGTTTGATTTGGCCCCCCAAATTGCCGCGCAACGCCTGGCCTCGGCCCGCGTGCCGGACAAGTTTGAAGCGCAGCCCACCGACTTTTTTGCCGCCGTGCGCGCTGGCTATGCCAAGCGTCAGGCCGAAATGCCCGAGCGCTTTACACGCATCGACGCTGCCCAAAACATGGAAGCCGTGAGGGCTGACGTAGGACTTGTGGTGAGCAACTGGTTAAAAAGGTCTGCCCCATGAGCGCCGTTGTGAACGCCCCTTGGCTTGCCCGCCAAGCCACCGATTTGCTGGCCCAACGTGGTCACGCCTGGTTGTTGCAAGGCCCGTCGGGCTTGGGCCAATACGAATTGGCGCTGGCCATGGTCTCTGCCTGGCTGTGTGAAAAACCCACACCACAAGGCGCTTGCGGCGACTGCCCGAGTTGCCATGCGGTGGCGGTGCGCACCCACGCCGACTTGGCCGTGCTGATGCCCGAGACGGTGATGATCGAGCTGGGCTGGCCTTTGTCTGAAAAAGCCCAAGACGAGATTGACAAGAAAACCCGCAAGCCCAGCAAAGAGATCCGGGTGGATGCGATGCGCGACACGGTGGAGTTTTCTCAGCGAACCGATGCACGAGGGCGCGGCAAGGCGGTGCTGGTGTTTCCGGCCGAGCGCATGAACACCATCACCGCCAACGCCCTGCTCAAAACGCTCGAAGAACCGCCGGGCGATGTGCGCTTTGTCCTGGCCACCGAGGCGGCACACATGCTGCTGCCCACCATTCGCAGCCGCTGCTTGGCCCATACCATGAAGTGGCCCGAGGCCGATGAAGCGTTGACTTGGTTGAGCGGGCAGGGCGTGCCCGCACCTGTGGCGCAAGCCCTGCTGCGCAGCGCGGGCGGTCGCCCCACCGATGTGCTGCGTCAAGCGCAAGCCGGTTTGTCGCCCGACTGGTGGGCGGCTTTGCCTAAAGCCATGCGCCTGGGTGATGCCCGGCACCTGGCCGATTTGAGTCCCGCACAAGCCATCGACGCCTTGCAAAAGCTTTGCCACGACCTGGTGCTGCGCCAGTTGGGCGCTGCGCCTCGCTTTTTTGAGGCCACCCAATTGCCAGCGACCCAAGCGTCAGTGGCCGTGCTGACCGACTGGTTCAAACGGCTGATAACGTCTGCCCGTACCGCTGAACACCCTTTTAATGTCGGGCTGATGCTGGAAGCCCTGACCGCCGATGCCCAACAAACCCTGCTGTCCAAGGGCTGAGCCATGTACACAGACTCCCATTGCCATTTAAATTTTCCTGAACTGATGAGCCAGCTGGACAGCATTCAGCAGGCCATGGTGGCCGCCCAAGTGACCCGCGCCATGGTCATTTGCACCACCCTGGAAAAGTTTGACGAAGTGCACAAACTGGCCATGGCCAATCACAACATGTGGGCCACCGTGGGTGTGCACCCCGACAACGAAGGCGTGCGCGAGCCCAGCTTGCAAGATCTGCTGGACGGCGCAGCCCGACCCAAGGTGGTGGCCATCGGCGAGACGGGCCTGGACTATTACCAAATGGACGAGCGCAAAGGCGGGCGCACCATCGCTGACATGGAATGGCAACGTGAGCGTTTTCGCACGCACATCCGCGC
>CAZAIW010000177.1:0-4739 GCA_964485285.1 uncultured Burkholderiaceae bacterium
GAGGAGTGCTCCTTGCTTATGCGTTAACAGAGTCGATGGACAACTCGGTGTAGTTTTGACGATGCCCTTGGCGCTTCTGGTAGTGCTTACGGCGGCGCATTTTGAAGATGCGAACCTTGTCGTGTCGACCGTGAGAGACCACGGTGGTTTTGACCGTCGCGCCGCTTACCAAGGGAGTGCCTACCTTCAAAGAGTCGCCGCTACCAACGGCGAGAACTTCCGTAATCACAACCTCTTGGCCAACGTCAGCAGCGATCTGTTCTACTTTAATTTTTTCACCAACAGCAACTTTGTATTGTTTGCCACCAGTTTTTATGACTGCGTACATATGAACCTTAAGAGAATAAATCTTCCCCGAACCATTCAGGCGAAGCTCTCCATTATAACCTGCGCGATAGAATCGTGAGCTATGCCTGCTTTTGCCAAACTCCCCCTCTACCAATCGCTCGTTCAGCGTGATATGCAGGCGCTAGACACCGTGATCGCCACGCGATTAACCTCGGATGTGCCGCTGATTGGACAGGTCTCGCACTACATCATTGCAGCCGGTGGCAAACGCTTGCGTCCTGTTTTGCTGCTGTTGATGTGTGGTGCGCTGGGTTATCAAGGAGCCAATCGTCTATCGATGGCGGCAGTCGTAGAGTTCATCCACACGGCCACGCTTTTGCATGACGATGTGGTGGACGAGTCCACGATGCGTCGTGGCCGCCCAACGGCGAATGAATCATTTGGCAATCCTGCTAGCGTTTTAGTGGGTGATTTTTTGTATTCACGCGCCTTCCAGATGATGGTAGAGACAGGCAATATGCGTGTGCTCGCTACGCTGGCCGAAGCCACCAACGTGATTGCCGAGGGTGAAGTCATGCAGCTAATGAACATGCACAACGCATCGCTGACACCTGAGGCGTACTTGCATGTCATCGAATCCAAAACAGCCAAACTCTTTGAGGCCAGCAGCCGTCTAGCGGCGATATTGCAAGGTGCGTCCGATGTCATGGAAAACGCCTGCGCCACATATGGTGCGGCGCTGGGAACAGCGTTCCAATTGATTGATGATGTGCTCGATTACGCGGGCGATGCGACGCAGATGGGGAAAAATTTGGGTGATGATTTGCGTGAAGGCAAAACCACGTTGCCGCTCATCGTGGCCATGCAGCGTGCGCATGCGGCGGATCAAGCTTTGATTCGCACTGCGATTGAACAAGGCGATGTGAGTCAGCTCGATGCGGTTAGTCGGATTGTTCAATCCAGCGGAGCACTGGATGCCAGTCTTGACTTCGCCAAGATTCAAGCACAGCGGGCGATGGATGCGATTGAACTCTTGCCCGCTAGCGAGTACAAAGACGCGCTGCTTGAGCTGCCGATGCTGTCTTTACGGCGTAAAAGTTAGGAAGCATATGTGGCCCATCTACGTAACGGCGGCGTTTGCGGTGACAACTTTTGCTTTGCTAGGTCTTTGTGTGGGCAGTTTTTTAAATGTGGTGGTCTATCGCTTGCCCAAAATACTAGAGGCTCAATTTGAGGCGGCTCATGAACCCGTCAACACTGCCGACGAATCGGTGCCAGCGCAGCAGCCCTTATCACCTTTGACGCTGAGTCATCCACCGTCCACGTGCGGCCACTGTGGACATCGCATTCGCTGGTTTGAAAACATACCGGTTGTCAGTTACTTGTTTTTACGGGGGCGCTGCTCAGCATGTCAAGGAGCTATTGGACTGCGCTATCCCCTCGTTGAGCTGGCGGCGAGCGGCATTTGTGCTTACTGCGCTTGGCGGTGGCACTTTACTTTGACGGCGGCTGCCTATGCTTGCTGGGGCGCTGCCATGCTCGCCTTGGCCTTGATTGATTGGGATACAACTTACTTGCCCGACGACATCACGGTACCGCTCACGTGGGCAGGTCTGATGGCTGCGGGCGCTGGGCTGCTACCCGGAGTGACGCTGCATCAATCATTGGCGGGGGCGGTGGCGGGGTATTTGTCGCTGTGGTCGATCTATTGGGTTTTTAAATGGATAACCGGCCGGGAGGGTATGGGCTATGGTGACTTCAAGTTATTTGCTGTTATTGGTGCGTGGATGGGTTGGTATGCCTTGATTCCGGTGGTCTTGGTAGCTGCTAGTTCCGGTGCAGTTGTAGGGCTGCTGATGAGGTGGCTGGGTCTTGAGCGCCGTATTGATGGCGTAAGTGGTTACATACCTTTTGGTCCTTTTTTAGCCATGGGTGCGGCGCTGGAGTTGATAACAGGGTGGCAGTTGTGAGGCTCACCCCAGTGCGTTTGGTGGGACTGACGGGCGGCATCGGCAGCGGGAAAAGTACGGTTGCCACGATGCTGCAAAAACTGGGCGCAACTGTTGTCGCTGCTGATGCGATATCGCGCAGCACGACGGCGGCGGGTGGTTCGGCGATGGCGGCGATACGCACCGCTTTTGGTGATGATTTTGTGGATGAGATGGGGGCGCTCAACCGCAGCAAAATGCGTGACTATGTGTTTCGTGACGTTCGTGCCAAAAGTACTTTGGAGGCGATCACGCATCCCCTTATCAAAGCGGAGATGGAACGACAAATCGCTAAAGCTCAAACCTCTGTGGTGGTGCTGGATTTACCCCTTTTAGCCGAGGGGTCGGCTTTTTCTGGGTGGAAGTCTTTGCTTGACAAAATTTGCGTGATTGATTGTGCGCCGTCAACGCAAATCAGTCGGGTGATGGCGCGTAACCAAATGACGCAAGCACAAGTGCAGGCTATCATCAATCAGCAAGCCACGCGACAAGAGCGATGGGCGATGGCTGACATCGTGATCGCGAACGACGGCTTGAGCCTGTCGGTTTTGGAACAATACGTCGCTGAGGCTTTCGCAAAACTGTAATAATCGAAGCGTGATTGTCTACGAACACCCATTTAACGAGCGCATCCGAACGTACCTACGTCTGGAGCATTTGTATGCCCGTATGGATGCTTTGGCGGTGCGAGAAACGCCCATTGATCATCACTACGCTTTGTCCACCTTGTTTGAGATCATGGACATTGCCGGACGAGCCGAGCTCAAGACCGATGTACTGAAAGACTTGGATCGACAAAAAAATGTGCTCCTGCCTTTTCGTGGTAATCCTGCCATTGATGAGGATGCGCTCAATCAAGTCATCGCTGAGCTCGATCAGGCTTTTGCTAACTTGAGTCAAACGCTGGGCCGGGTTGGCGGGGTGCTTGGGGAGAATGATTGGCTCATGTCGGTGCGTAGCAGAGCCAGCATTCCGGGCGGTACGTGTTCTTTTGATTTGCCAACCTACTATGCATGGCAGCATTTGTCGGCATCGGTACGGCAGCAAGACTTAAAGCCTTGGATGGATGCCGTCAGGCCCATGCATACGGCAGTGACTCTTTTGATGCGCTTGGTACGCGACTCAGGTAGTCCGCAAAAAATGGTGGCTGCGCACGGTCACTACCAACAATACGTCCAGCAAGGTAAGCCTTATCAGTTGGTGCGTATTCAAGTCGATGAAGGCTTGGCAGTGGTGCCCGAAATGTCGGTCAATCGGCTCTTGGTGACAGCTCGGTTCGTTAAATTTTCTGTTGCCGAACGTGCGGCCCAAACCTTGGATGATGTGTCGTTTGAATTGACGCTTTGCCACTAGTCTTCGCCGTCTGTTCTCCATGTTTGCGCTAGGGCGCTAGGGCGATGCCAACCAACGCAAAATGGGTAGCGCGCCGGGCAGGATGGGCGTAACGCTGGCTGGCAGAGTCGTCCACGCATAGGTTTGCCCTTCATGCATCGTGAGAGTTCCCGCCCATGAGTGCACTTTGCAAAAATGAAGTCTGACTAGAGCGTGCGGGTAATCAACCAATTGCGTACAGCAGACCTGACTTTGCGTGATGGTGATACCAATTTCTTCTATCAGCTCTCGGCGCAGCGCTTCCTCCACGGTTTCTTTTGCTTCCAACTTGCCCCCTGGAAACTCCCAGTATCCTGCGTAGACTTTGCCCGTAGGACGAGTCGTCATGAGGTATTGCGGGGAGGTGGACGAATGAGTCTGGACAAGTATCCCAACGGCAACGTCAACAACCCTTCGGTCAAGGCTGCGTGCGAGGTGCGCATCGGCAACCAGTGGCTCCAAGGCTTGAATGGACATTTTCTCTTTATGTCGTTTTGTTGTGGTTGGCAGCATGGTTGCCAGCGTAGTCTTTGGCAAATTGATAGGCCACGCGACCCGAGCGTGAACCACGCTCAAGCGCCCAGACCAGCGCATGGGGACGTGCGGCAGCAAACTCGCTCGCAGGAATGCCCAGCGATGCCAGCCATTGGTTGGCGATGGTGAGGTATTCGTCTTGCGTGAAGGGGTAAAAACTGACCCATAACCCAAAGCGTTCAGAGAGTGAAATTTTTTCTTCGACTCCTTCTCCCGGATGAACCTCGCCGTCTTCGGTGTGTTGATACGTGAGGTTTTCCTTCATGTACTCAGGTAGCAAGTGGCGGCGGTTGCTGGTGGCGTAAATCAGCACGTTACGGCTGCTGGCGCTGACGGAGCCGTCTAGTACCGACTTCAACGCTTTATAGCTAGACTCACCATCTTCAAAGCTCAAGTCATCGCAAAAGATAATAAATTTTTCGGGGCGATTGGCAATCACATCAACGATGTCGGACAAGTCCACCAAATCGGCTTTATCCACTTCAATCAAGCGCAAGCCTTTGTGGGCATTGGCATTTAGGCAAGCTTTGATGAGTGAGGATTTTCCCGTTCCACGAG
>CAZAIW010000178.1:0-4730 GCA_964485285.1 uncultured Burkholderiaceae bacterium
GAGCAACCGCCTTGTAAGCGGTAGGTCATCAGTTCGAATCCGATAATCGGCACCAATTAAAAGCCAGTCAAAGTCATTTTGACTGGCTTTTTGTCTATCGACTAGCGGTAGTTGCGCTTGATGCGTATGGACTCGACGGTGATGCCGTCTGCGCGGATGGCAGCCAGCATCATCGGTTCTAATTGCTTGAGTTTGACAACAGCGGAGGCGTTGTTGATCAAAATGCACCACTCGTTTTGGGTTAGTGGTCCGGCGGCTATGCTGGTGTGTAGTCCAAGTGGAATTCTCTTGAGCACAGCGTTTAAACAAGCTTGGGAGGTCTCCATGCGTTCTAACAGGTTGGATAGCGTGTTAGATTCGGCAATGGCTTGTAAAACAGTGGGCATGTTTCATTGTACTGGGAGAGGTTTTTATGCACCTGATTATTACGGATGCGTGGATGGCAAAAAGTCGGCCGATTCATCTGACGGGAACCAAATTGATTTTGGCTGGACTGAGTGCATCATTGTTGTTGATGGCAACTGCGGCGGGACTTTATCACTGGGTTTTTATGAAGGGTGCCCGTGAAGGGTGGCCGGTTATTAGTAGCGTGGTCAAGTTGATTGCGCAAGATGAGTTTGAGCAGCGTGACAAGTTTCTACGAGAAAATTTAGATGTCATGGCACAAAAAGTGGGTGAGATGCAGGCCAAATTGCTGCAGATGGAAAGTCTGACGGAGCGTGTGTCTGGACTCGCCGGCATAGCGCCCGCAGAGATCAAAAGTAAGACAAGTGCCGCTGGCTCCGGTGGTCCCTTGGTTGCGGGACGCAGCTTAAGTTTGGAAGAAGTACAAACGGCGGTTGACCGCCTTCAAACTTTTAGCGATCAACAAAATGCTCTTTTGATGGCGGTTGAATCACGTCTGTTTGAGCAAAAAATCAAAGCGATGGCGATACCGACACAATTGCCGGTCCTGACAAGCAAAATTGGTTCGTCTTTTGGCTGGCGTATTGATCCGTTTACTGGCAAGTCGGCGCTACATACGGGGCTAGACTTCCCAGCGGAAATTGGAACACCCATTTACGCAAGTGCTGGGGGATTGGTGGTGACGCAGGAATACCACTCCGAATATGGCAACATGATCGAGGTGGATCACGGTAACAATTTGATTAGTCGCTACGCTCACACGTCTAAGGTTTTTGTCAAAAAGGGCGATTTGATTAAGCGCGGACAGAAAATTGCCTTGGTCGGCACAACAGGGCGTTCAACGGGGCCACATTTGCACTATGAGGTGTTAGTCCAAGGGACACCGCAAGACCCGCGGAAATTTTTGAATGCTGGCTTGGCGCTAGCAAAATAAATGTCATTCGGGTTTTGTCCTTACTTGCTATGGGCAAGTAAAATCAAGGGTTATGGCTTTTACATTACTCACCAAAATCTTTGGCAGTCGCAATGACCGTCTCCTCAAACAATACCGAAAACTAGCGGCCGAGACGGCTAGATTTGAAGCTACGTTAGGTGCACTTGACGATGCTGCTTTGCAAGCCAAGACGCAGCATTTCAAAGACAAGTTGACGCAAGGTGAGGATTTAGATGCTTTGCTGCCAGAGGCTTTTGCTGTTGTTCGTGAAGCATCTAAGCGCGTGATGCAGATGCGGCATTTTGATGTACAGGTTTTCGGCGCAGCGGCTCTGCACGAGGGAAAAATTGCGGAAATGCGCACGGGAGAAGGTAAAACGCTGACGGCAACGTTGGCCGTATACCTCAATGCGCTATCAGGGCATGGCGTTCATGTGGTAACCGTGAATGATTATTTGGCCAATCGCGATGCGCAGTGGATGGCTCGCCTTTACAATTTTTTAGGCTTGACGGTGGGTATCAATTTGCCGCATATGTCCAGAGCCGAGAAGCAGGCTGCTTATGCGGCTGATATTACGTATGGAACCAATAATGAATTTGGTTTCGATTATTTGCGTGACAACATGGTCTACGAGGTGAATGATCGCGTCCAACGCGGTTTGCACTACGCGATCGTGGATGAGGTGGATTCGATCTTGATCGATGAGGCTCGTACGCCGCTCATCATTAGCGGACAAGCAGAAGATCAAACCGAGTTGTACAAGGTCATGCAAAAGCTGGTGCCTGTGCTAACGAAGCAAATTGGTGAGGAAGACCCTAGAACCGGCGAGGGTGTCATAACGCCGGGTGATTTCACGTTAGATGAAAAGTCGCATCAAATTTTCTTAACCGATAGAGGATACGAAAATGCCGAGCGGATGATGGTCAATTTGGGTTTGATTGGCAAGGGTTCATCGCTTTACGATCCAGCCAATATCCCATTTGTGCATCATTTGTATGCGGCTTTGCGCGCCAAGCACCTGTACCACCGTGATCAGCACTACGTTGTCCAAGAGGGTGAAAATGGTGCGGAAATTGTTATTGTCGATGAGTTCACGGGGCGTTTGATGGCGGGGCGTCGCTGGGGGGACGGCTTGCACCAAGCCGTGGAAGCAAAAGAGGGCGTGCAAATTCAAGCAGAAAATCAAACGCTGGCTTCTATTACCTTCCAAAATTATTTCCGCCTTTATCAGAAACTGTCGGGTATGACGGGCACGGCTGACACCGAGGCTTATGAATTCCAAGAGATATATGGTCTTGAGACCGTGGTGATCCCTCCTAATCGTGTGAGTCGGCGCGTAGATGAGCAAGATCGTGTGTACAAAAGCACACGCGAAAAGTATCAAGCGGCGCTAATCGATATCAAGGATTGCCATGAGCGAGGCCAACCCGTTCTTGTGGGAACAACGTCCATTGAAAATTCGGAATTGATCTCCGATATGTTGACAAAGGAAGGTTTGCCGCATCAGGTGTTAAATGCCAAGCAACATGCGCGTGAGGCGGAGATCGTCGCACAAGCGGGGCGCTCCAAAATGATCACCATTGCGACGAATATGGCAGGGCGTGGTACCGACATTGTGCTGGGTGGCAACTTGGAAAAGCAGTTGCAGGCGCTTGAGTCGGAGACCTTAAGCGATGCTGATCGTGCGCTGCGTGAGTCGACGATTCGCGAGCAATGGGCGGTGGATCACGAAGCGGTGAAGGCGCAGGGCGGACTTAAGATCATTGCCACTGAGCGACACGAATCGCGCCGGATTGATAACCAGTTGAGAGGGCGATCGGGGCGACAAGGTGATCCCGGTGCTTCGCGTTTCTATTTGAGCTTAGATGATTCGCTGATGCGCATTTTTGCTGGCGAGCGAGTCAAGGCCATCATGGAGCGCCTGAAGATGCCCGATGGCGAGGCGATTGAGGCGGGCATCGTATCACGCAGTATTGAAAGTGCGCAGCGCAAAGTGGAGGCGCGTAACTTTGATATGCGTAAACAGTTGCTGGAGTACGACGATGTTGCTAATGATCAGCGCAAGCAAATCTATCAACTGCGCAATGACATCTTAGATGCCAAAGGTCTTCAAGAGCAAATGGACTCCCTGTTGGACGGTTCCTTAACCGACTTGATTCGCCAATATGTTCCGCATGAAACGGTTGAGGAGCAATGGGATGCGGTTGGCTTGCAAAAAGCTTTGCACAGTGAGTGGCATCTTGATATGAGCTTGGATCAGTGGATCGCTGATGCGGATGCCGTCACAGACCACGAGGTGGTTGAGCACGTATTGGCAGCGGCACATCAGCAAATGACAGGCAAATCGGATTTTGTGGGAGCGGACAACTTTGCCGGATATGGGCGTATGGTTCTCTTGCAAAGTCTAGATAGCCATTGGCGCGAGCATTTAAGCGCGCTAGATTATTTACGGCAAGGCATTCATTTGCGTGGATACGCGCAAAAGCAACCCAAGCAAGAATACAAACGCGAAGCGTTTGAAATGTTTGGCGCGATGCTTGACTCTGTGCGCGACGAGGTCAGCAAAAACTTGATGACCGTGCGCATCCAATCGAGTGAGCAAATCGATCAGGCCGCACAGGACATGGAACAATCGGTTGCACAAGGTCTGCAAAATGCGACCTATACCGCGCCGGATGAATCCGGTGCTGCACAAACCACCATGTCAGAGCGAGATGCGAACCTGCTCTATGCAAAGCAGCCTTATATAGCCGGTAACAGGGTGGGGCGTAATGACCCATGCCCATGTGGTAGCGGTAAAAAATTCAAGTTGTGCCACGGCAAACTGGCTTGACAAGCAGCCTAGTTCTGGAGGTGCCCGAATACTGTTGATGCTGCGGCGATGGTGGTATTGATGTCATCGCTACTGTGAGCTGAGCTGACAAAGCCGGCTTCGTAGAGCGCGGGGGCGAAATAGTGACCTTGCTCCAGCATCCCGTGGAAAAAACGATTGAAGCGTGCGCCATCGGTAGACATGACTTTTGAATAAGTTTGCGGCAACTCATCCATCAAGAAAAAACCAAACATGCCGCCCTCGCAATCCGTCCGAAGGGGAATGCCAGCATGACGAGCGGCATTCTCCAATCCTTGCGTGAGCTGCCGGGTTTTAGCCGACAGCTGCTCATAAAAATGGGGTTGACTGATCACCTTTAATGTCGCCAAGCCACACGCGGTAGCAACTGGATTGCCGCTAAGTGTGCCGGCTTGATAGACAGCACCCAGTGGAGCCAATTGGCGCATGATGTCGGCTGATCCACCAAAGGCTGCAAGTGGCATGCCGCCACCAATGACTTTACCTAAAACCGTAATATCGGGTTGAACACCAAGCACAGACTGTGCGCCGCCTAAAGCG
>CAZAIW010000179.1:0-4723 GCA_964485285.1 uncultured Burkholderiaceae bacterium
ACCCAAGTGTTAGCTGATGAAGGTTACATTGATGGTTTCAAGGTGAAAACCGAAGGTGGTAAATCTGAGTTAGAAATTGCCTTGAAATACTACGCGGGTCGCCCTGTAATTGAGCGAATTGAGCGTGTTAGTCGTCCTGGTTTGCGTGTCTATAAAGGCTCTGATGCTATTCCTCAAGTGATGAATGGATTGGGGGTGGCTATTGTTACAACGCCTAAGGGTGTGATGACTGATCGCAAGGCTCGCGCTCATGGTGTGGGTGGTGAAGTTTTGTGCTACGTGGCTTAAAGAGGGGAATGACATGTCTCGAGTAGGAAAATTACCGGTAACTATTCCCGCAGGCGTAGAGGTTGCTTTTGGCGATGGTCTGATTCGTGTTAAGGGTTCTGGTGGTACGTTGAGTTTAGCGCAACATCCCTCTGTGGTTGTTGCGAACGAGGCGGGGGTTGTGAGTTTTACGCCCGGTGATGCCTCTCGTGAAGCCAATGCGATGAGTGGCACTTTGCGCCAATTAGTTAACAATATGGTTGTTGGTGTGAGTAAGGGGTTTGAGAAAAGGCTGAGTTTGATTGGTGTTGGTTACAAGGCTCAAGCTACGGGTTCAAAATTAAACTTGACGGTTGGTTACTCTCATCCCGTCAATTTCGATATGCCTGCGGGAATTAAAGTTGAAACACCTACCCCGACCGAGATTGTTATTAAAGGCGCTGATCGCCAACGTGTAGGTCAGATTGCTGCTGAAATCCGCGCCGTTCGTCCACCTGAGCCGTACAAAGGTAAGGGCATTCGTTATGTTGATGAGCGCATCGTGATCAAAGAAACCAAGAAAAAATAAGGATTGAGATGATGTTGACAAAAAAAGAACAGCGCTTACGTCGCGCACGTCAAACTCGCATCCGCATAGGGAAGCAGGCTATTGCTCGTTTGTCAATTAACCGCACAAATTTGCATATGTATGCGACTTTGGTGTCGGCTGATGGCTCTAAAGTTTTAGCGTCTGCATCGACTGCTGAAGCCGCTATGCGCGTGGCGCTAGGGGCTGCTGGTAAGGGTGCAACGACTGCTGCTGCCTCTGCTGTTGGGGCCTCAATTGCCGAGAGAGCGAAAGCTGTGGGCATTGATCGGGTGGCCTTTGATCGGTCTGGATTTGCTTATCACGGTCGTGTTAAAGCTTTGGCTGAAGCTGCTCGCTCGGCTGGACTCTTGTTCTAAAAGACTGACCGTATACAAGGAATATCAAAATGGCAAAAATTCAAGCAAAAGCAGCAGATCCAGCACGTGACGATGGCATGCGCGAAAAGATGATTGCGATCAATCGTGTGACTAAAGTTGTCAAGGGTGGTCGGATTCTCGGCTTTGCGGCATTGGTTGTTGTAGGTGATGGTGATGGTCGTATTGGCATGGGAAAAGGTAAAACTAAAGAAGTGCCTGTCGCCGTTCAAAAAGCGATGGAGCAAGCGCGGCGTAATTTGATCAAAGTTTCCTTGAAGAATGGAACAATCCATCACACAGTGACAGGGCAACATGGTGCAGCTAATGTGATGTTAGCGGCTGCCCCTAAAGGAACCGGTATTATTGCGGGTGGACCCATGCGTGCGGTTTTTGAGGTCATGGGTATTACAGATATTGTGGCGAAGAGTCATGGGTCAACAAACCCATACAACATGGTTCGCGCTACTTTAGATGCTTTAAAGCGTTCGACAACACCTTCTGAAGTTGCTGCGAAGCGTGGCAAGTCTGTTGAAGACATTTTTGTTTGAGAGTAGGTCACCATGACTGCAACAACTACAGTAAAAATTCAATTAATTCGTAGCCCTATCGGCTGCAAGGAATCCCATCGTGCGACCGTTCGTGGTCTTGGGTTGCGGAAGATACGCAGCATCAGTGAACTGCAGGATACGCCTGCTGTTCGTGGAATGATTAACAAAATTAGTTACTTGGTTAAAGTAATCTAATATAGCTCTAGGTGATCACATGGAACTCAATAGCATTTCTCCGGCTGCAGGTGCCAAACATGCAAAGCGTCGTGTTGGACGCGGGATCGGTTCGGGCTTAGGCAAAACAGCAGGTCGAGGCCACAAAGGACAAAAATCACGTGCCGGTGGTTTTCACAAGGTGGGGTTTGAAGGTGGTCAGATGCCCATGCATCGCCGTTTGCCCAAGCGTGGTTTCAAGTCCACTACATTGCGCTTTAATGCGGAGATTACCTTGACGATGCTCGACGCTATTGGTGCGGCAGAAGTCGACTTGTTAACCCTGAAGCAAGCTGGCTTGGTTCCTGAGTTGGCTCGCGTTGTTAAAGTAGTTAAGACTGGCGCTTTAACTAAAGCCATTAAGTTGACCGGTATCGGAGCTACGGCTGGTGCTAAAACTGCGATTGAGGCAGTTGGTGGTAGTTTGGCCTAATGGTTGAGTTGACTGAGATATATTTGTGGTAACCACGGCAACCCCTGCAAAAAATAACAAATTTGGCGACCTGAAGAGCAGGCTTGTCTTTTTGTTGTTGGCGCTGTTTGTTTATCGCTTGGGTTCTCATATACCCGTTCCTGGTATTGATCCAGATTCGTTACAAAAACTGTTTAAAGAACAACAGGGAGGCATATTAAGTTTATTTAATATGTTTTCTGGCGGTGCTTTGTCTCGTTTTTCAGTCTTTGCTTTGGGCATTATGCCCTATATATCATCATCAATTGTTATTCAATTGTTTCAGTATGTCATCCCTCACTTCCAGCAATTGCAGAAAGAGGGCGAAGCTGGTCGAAAAAAAATCACGCAATATACTCGGTATGCAACCTTGGGTTTGGCTGTATTTCAATCATTGGGAATTGCTTTGGCTCTGGAAAATCAAGCTGGCTTGGTGCTTGATCCTGGGTTTAGCTTTAGATTGTCCGCTATCGTTAGTTTGACCGCTGGTACCATGTTTCTTATGTGGCTTGGTGAACAAATTACAGAGCGTGGTTTGGGTAATGGTATCTCTATCATTATTTTTGCTGGCATTGCGTCTGGTTTTCCATCTGCCTTGGCATCTTTTCTGGAGCTGGTGAGGACTAATTCCATGAATCCATTGGTCGCATTAATCATCTTAGCCTTGGTTATTGGGTTGACTTATTTGGTTGTTTTTATTGAACGTGGTCAGCGGAAAATCTTAGTTAACTATGCAAGACGGCAGCAGGGTAATAAAGTTTATGGTGGTCAGTCATCGCACTTGCCCCTTAAATTGAATATGGCCGGCGTTATCCCTCCTATTTTTGCATCCTCTATTATTCTTCTGCCGGCAACGGTTGTCAGTTGGTTTAGTGCTGGTGACTCTTTGCGTTGGTTGAAAGATATGGCCTCTATGCTTCGTCCAGGGCAGCCAATTTATGTCATTTTATACGCTATCGCTATCGTCTTCTTTTGCTTCTTTTATACCGCGTTGGTCTTCAATAGTAAAGAGACTGCGGACAATTTGAAGAAAAGTGGTGGATTTGTACCCGGAATTAGACCAGGCGATCAGACTGCACGATTTATAGATAGAATTTTGATTAGACTAACAGTTTCGGGTGCCATCTATATTACGATTGTTTGCTTGATACCCGAGTTTTTGATTTTGAAGTATAATGTGCCCTTTAATTTTGGTGGAACGTCGTTGTTGATTGTTGTAGTTGTCGCAATGGATTTTATGGCTCAAGTACAGAATTATTTGATGAGTCATCAATATGAGTCCTTGCTTAAAAAATCAAGTTTTAAAACAACTATTTAATTACACTATTACCGATGGCCAAAGACGATGTCATTCAAATGCAGGGTGAAATTCTTGAGAATTTACCGAATGCAACTTTTCGAGTGAAACTTGAAAATGGTCATATTGTATTTGGTCATATTTCCGGGAAAATGAGGATGCACTATATTCGCATATTACCGGGTGATAAGGTGACAGTTGAGTTGACGCCCTACGATTTATCTAGGGCTCGTATTGTGTTTAGGGCGAAGTAACCTCACTGGTTGTGCGTATTTATAGGAGAACGAAATGAAGGTTTCTGCATCGGTCAAAAAAATTTGCCGTAATTGCAAAGTTATTCGCCGCAAAGGCGTGGTGCGTATTATTTGTACCGATCCTCGGCACAAACAACGTCAAGGTTAATTTCATAGATTTTAGAGGTATATATGGCACGTATCGCTGGTATTAATATCCCCCCTCATCAGCACGCTGAAATTGGGTTGACAGCTATTTTTGGCATTGGTCGAGCACGCGCACGGAAGATTTGTGTTGCTTGTGGTATTGATTATTCCAAAAAAGTAAAAGATTTTACGGATAGCGATTTAGAGAAAATTCGCGACCAAATCGCGTTATTCACTATTGAAGGTGATTTGCGCCGTGAAACGACGATGAACATCAAGCGTTTGATGGACATTGGTTGCTATCGTGGGTTCCGTCATCGCCGTGGTCTTCCTTTGCGTGGCCAGCGTACTCGTACCAATGCGCGAACACGTAAAGGCCCTCGCAAGGCGGCTCAATCTTTGAAAAAGTAAGAAAAGAATAAATTATGGCAAAAGCACCAACTAATTCGGCTTCGCAGCGTGTTCGTAAGAAAGTTCGCAAGAACATTTCGGACGGTATTGCTCACGTTCATGCCTCTTTTAATAATACGATCATTACGATTACTGACCGTCAGGGCAATTCTCTGGCTTGGGCTTCTTCTGGTGGTCAAGGCTTCAAAGGGTCGAGAAAATCGACTCCGTT
>CAZAIW010000180.1:0-4717 GCA_964485285.1 uncultured Burkholderiaceae bacterium
GACCCGCTGGATTTTGTACTGTGGAAAGCCGCTAAAGCGAGCGAACCAGAAGAAGCTAAATGGCAAAGCCCCTACGGAATCGGACGACCCGGGTGGCACATTGAGTGCTCGGCGATGAGTTGTGCCTTGTTGGGTGAGCACTTTGACATCCACGGAGGCGGCGCGGACTTGCAGTTTCCACATCACGAAAACGAAATCGCACAAAGCGAAGCCGCCTTACAAAGCTCGCCCAACGAGCCACCGCAACCGATGGCCAACTATTGGATGCACAACGGCTTTGTCAATATCGATAACGAAAAAATGTCAAAAAGTTTAGGGAATTTTTTCACGATACGCGACATTCTCAAGTCTTGTGATGCAGAAGTCGTTCGTTTTTTGATGATCCGTACCCACTATCGCAGCCCACTCAATTACAGCGATGTGCATTTAGGCGATGCCAAAACGGCACTCAAACGACTCTACACAGCACTGGACTTGGTCTCTGCCCCTGTTGAGCAAGGAGGAGCCATTGACTGGACAACACCCTACGCGGCACGGTTTAAAGCCGCGATGGATGAAGATTTTGGTACGCCTGAAGCCGTGGCCGTTTTGTTTGACTTGGCTAGCGAAGTTAACCGCACAAGGTCAGCCCAGCTAGCTGGCTTATTGCGCAGCTTAGGCGGCGTACTGGGTCTACTACAACAAGTGCCGCAAGCCTTTTTGCAAGCGGGTTCCAAGGATGATGCGTTGGACATCCAAGCCCAGATTGAGCTGCGAGCCATTGCAAAGCGAAACAAGAATTTTCAAGAAGCTGACCGCATCCGACAAGCCTTGCAGGACAAGGGAATTGTCTTGAAAGACTCGCCAACAGGTACCACTTGGGAGGCGGCTCAGTGAGCAGCACCACACCTCCCATTGCCCCGGATACCCTGTCCCATGCATCACCCGATTACTGGGCGGATGCATGCAAACATTTGATGAAAAAAGACCGTGTGATGAAACGACTTATCCCCCAATTTGGAGATGCGCAACTCATCTCACGGGGTGATGCGTTTTGTACCTTGGCTCGCTCCATTGTGGGACAACAAATTTCGGTCAAAGCCGCGCAAAGCGTTTGGGATCGATTCGCACAATTAACGAAAAAAATGACCCCGGCGGCTGTGCTCAAACTCAAGGTTGACGATATGCGCGCCTCGGGTCTTTCGGCACGCAAAGTGGAGTACCTGATTGATCTTGCTTTGCACTTTAATGACGGGCGACTCGACATTGATGGATGGGCAACCAAGGACGATGACACCATCATCAAAGAGCTTGTCGCGATTCGTGGCATCGGACGTTGGACGGCTGAGATGTTTTTGATTTTTCATCAAATGCGACCCAATGTGCTACCCCTCGACGATATTGGTTTGCTCAACGGTATCAGTGCATGTTATTTTTCCGGCGAACCGGTCAGTCGTAGCGATGCGCGAGAGGTGGCGGCTGCGTGGAACCCCTACTGCACCGTAGCAACTTGGTATATTTGGCGATCGCTTGACCCTCTTCCGGTCGAGTATTGAATGAACATTGTATGAAAACTTATTTAGATTTTGAAGCTCCTATTGCCGAATTAGAAAAAAAAATTGAGGAACTTCACGCAACCAATGCGGAAGTCTCCGTTGACCTGAGTAAAGAGTTGGCATCACTCACCCAAAAAAGTCAGCAATTAACCAAAGAGCTCTACAAAGACCTCACGCCTTGGCAAATCACCAAAGTGGCTCGCCATGCCGAACGCCCTTATACGCTGGACTACGTGAACCACATCTTTACGCATTTCGTTGAAATGCACGGTGATCGGCACTTTGCTGACGATCAAAGCATTGTGGGCGGGTTAGCTCGTATCAACGGCACACCATGCATGGTGATTGGCCATCAAAAAGGGCGCGATACCAAAGAACGTACACTGCGAAACTTTGGCATGACCAAACCCGAAGGCTATCGAAAAGCACTGCGTCTGATGAAAACAGCTGAGCGATTCAAACTGCCCGTATTCACATTTGTGGATACCCCCGGGGCCTTCCCTGGCATAGATGCCGAGGAGCGCGGTCAATCAGAAGCCATTGGCCGCAATATCTTTGAGATGGCGCAATTAGAAGTACCCATCATTACCACCATTATTGGCGAGGGCGGCTCAGGCGGTGCACTTGCGATCTCGGTAGCCGATCAAGTACTCATGCTGCAATATGCGGTGTATTCCGTTATTAGTCCAGAGGGATGCGCATCCATTTTGTGGAAGACGGCAGACAAAGCCCCTGTAGCAGCCGATGCGCTAGGCATCACTGCGCCACGCCTTAAAGCGCTAGGCCTGATTGACAAAATTGTGAATGAACCCAGCGGAGGCGCACACCGAGATGCCGACATGATGTGTCAAACGCTTAAAAAAGCACTCGTCGATGCTTTGCGATCAGTCGCTGATGTACCCACCAAAGAATTGTTAGAAACACGCTACCAGCGACTGCAAAGCTATGGACGTTTTGGCGAAGGCTGAAACAAGACCGAGCCAGAAACCCTTGTGGGCTGTGGCTTATAGCGGAGGGGCTGACTCAACCGCGCTACTCATTCAGACCCACCGCCAGCATCCGCGTCACACCATTGCCTTTCACGTTCACCACGGACTACAAGCCGCAGCAGATGACTTTGTACGGCACTGTGAGCAGTTTTGCGCGCACCTACAGGTTCCGCTGTACGTGACATATGTCAACGCCAAGCCTCGCAAAGGTGAGAGTCCAGAGGATGCTGCCCGCACGGCTCGCTACAAAGCCTTAAGCGATATGGCACATGCCTACGGCGTGGCGAGTTCTCAAGGAGCCGTTTTGCTTGCGCAGCACGCCGACGACCAGATCGAAACACTTTTGCTCGCCTTATCGCGCGGTGCGGGACTTGCGGGCTTATCAGCCATGCCTGCGCACTTTGAGCGATCGGGTGTGTCATTTGAACGTCCCCTGCTGCATCAAAGCGCAGCCGACATCCGGGCAATGCTAAAAGCTCAGCACATCGCTTTTATTGAAGACCCCAGTAACCTCAACACCGCTTATTTACGCAACCAAATCAGGCACGATTTATTGCCTACGCTAAAGACCGTCTTGCCGCATTACCAAACAACTTTTGCAAGGTCTATCGCACACATCGCAGCAGCCAACGATTTGCTTGCAAGCCTTGCTGCCATTGACCTTGCCGTAGTCGGTGCCCCGCCGAAAATTAAAGACCTGCAAACTTTAGACCCTCACCGACAAGCCAATGCCATTCGGTTTTGGTTAAAAACACAACACAGCATGACACCCAGCTTGGCACAATTAAACGAACTGCTCAAACAAATTGCGGCTTGCCAAACACGTGGACATCGCATTCATCTCAAGGTCGCGCAAGGCTTTGTTGATAGGGAAGGGGATGTGCTTCGTTACAATCTACCGCTTTCATTTTGATTTATTTCTTGGCTCATTCATGTCTTTAATTGTTCATAAATACGGCGGCACATCGATGGGTTCAACCGAACGAATCCGCATGGTTGCCAAGCGTGTTGCCAAATGGGCGCGCGCAGGTCATCAAATGGTGGTGGTACCCAGCGCCATGAGTGGCGAGACCAATCGCTTGTTAGGGCTAGCCAAAGAGCTCGCTCCCGCCAAAGAGTCCACGGCCTACCAGCGCGAGCTTGATATGCTGGCTGCAACTGGCGAGCAAGCCTCCAGCGCTTTACTGGCGGTGGCCTTGCAGGCTGAAGGCCTAGAGTCGGTTTCCTATGCGGGTTGGCAAGTGGCCATTAAAACCGACTCGGCATACACCAAAGCACGCATTGAGTCGATAGATGACCAGCGGATCAAAACTGATTTGCATGCTGGCAAAGTTGTCATCGTGACAGGCTTTCAAGGCGTAGACAGCCTTGGCAACATTACCACCTTGGGACGCGGCGGCTCTGATACGTCAGCCGTGGCCGTTGCAGCTGCGCTCAAAGCAGCGGAATGCCTGATCTATACCGATGTAGATGGGGTCTATACAACTGACCCACGTGTGGAACCTAACGCCAAGCGTATGACACGCGTCAGCTTTGAAGAAATGCTGGAGATGGCATCACTTGGCTCTAAAGTTTTGCAAATTCGCTCGGTTGAGTTTGCGGGCAAATACAAAGTTCCTTTGCGCGTGCTGTCAAGCTTTACGCCTTGGGACATCAACATTGACGAAGAAGCCCAATCGGGCACATTGATTACTTTTGAAGAAGAGGGAGAGGGTGCCATGGAAGCAGCAGTCGTATCGGGTATCGCATTTAACCGCGATGAAGCCAAAATTTCTATTTTGGGTGTGCCTGACAAACCCGGCATTGCTTATCAAATTTTGGGCGCTGTGGCCGATGCCAATATCGAAGTTGACATGATCATTCAAAACCTGTCCAAAGACGGGAAGACCGATTTTTCGTTCACCGTTCACCGCAATGATTACGCGCGCGCGACCGATTTGCTCAAAACCAAAGTCTTACCCGGACTCGGTGTCAACGACTTAGTGGGAGACACCAAAATATGCAAAGTCTCCATTGTCGGCATCGGTATGCGTAGCCATGTTGGTGTTGCCAGCAAAATGTTCCGTTCACTCAGCGAAGAAGGGATCAACATTCAAATGATCTCTACATCGGAGATCAAGACCTCGGTGGTGATTGATGAAAAATACATGGAATTGGCTGTGCGCTCACTGCATAAAGCGTTCGATCTTGAGG
>CAZAIW010000181.1:0-4665 GCA_964485285.1 uncultured Burkholderiaceae bacterium
CGACAGTGACGTAGCGATGAGTGTTTTTTTCATGTTGACGACTCCTTGAAAAAGCGACGATGGATCA
Source organism: uncultured Burkholderiaceae bacterium (assembly GCA_964485285.1). Lineage (GTDB taxonomy): Bacteria > Pseudomonadota > Gammaproteobacteria > Burkholderiales > Burkholderiaceae_C > JASGCK01. The sequence goes on from CAZAIW010000181.1 coordinate 68, forward strand.
ATACAAATCGAGCACAGCGCCTTTGGATGCGCTCGATGCGTTAAACGCAAATTTAGCTTGTACGCCGCGTGTGTAGCGCGGGCTGGGTTTTTTCCAAGCGGTGCGGCGCTTGGCCAGCGTCGCCTCGTCCACGTTGAGCTGTAGCAGCAATTGTTTGGCATCAATCGTGACGCTATCGCCGTTTTCGATGAGCGCGATGTTGCCGCCTTCGTAGGCTTCGGGTGCTACGTGACCCACTACCATGCCCCAAGTGCCGCCGCTAAAGCGCCCGTCGGTAATCAAGCCCACGGTTTCGCCAAGGCCTGCACCAATGAGCGCACCTGTCGGAGCCAGCATCTCTGGCATACCCGGGCCGCCTTTGGGGCCAAGGTAACGCAGCACCATCACGTCGCCGTGTGTGATCTTGCCGTCCAAAATGGCTTTCAGCGCCGATTGCTCATCATCAAAACACTTGGCAGGCCCTGTGATGACGGGATTTTTCAGCCCCGTGATTTTTGCCACGCAGCCTTCGGGTGATAAATTGCCCTTCAAGATGGCGAGATGCCCTTCTTTGTACAGCGCCTTGTCAATGGTGCGAATCACGTCTTGATTGGCGCGTGGTACGTCTGGCACATCTTTTAAGACTTCGGCAATCGTTTGCCCCGAGATCGTCATGCAGTCGCCGTGGAGCAGTCCTGCGTTTAAGAGGATTTTCATGACCTGCGGAATGCCGCCCGCTTGGTGCAAGTCAACTGCCAAGTATTTGCCCGATGGTTTGAGGTCACAGATCACGGGAACTTGTTTGCGCACGCGCTCAAAGTCGTCAATCGTCCACTCGACACCGGCTGCATGCGCAATCGCTAAAAAGTGCAGCACCGCGTTGGTTGAGCCGCCCGTTGCCATGATGACCGCGACGGCATTTTCAATCGCCTGTTTGGTCACGATGTCGCGTGGTTTTAAGCCCAGCTTGATCGCGTTCATGAGCACACGCGCGGACTCCTTGGCCGAGTTTTGCTTCTCGTCATGCGGGTTGGCCATGGTGCTGGAGTAGGGCAAAGACATCCCGAGCGCTTCAAAAGCCGAGCTCATGGTGTTGGCCGTGTACATGCCGCCGCATGAGCCGGTTCCGGGGATGGCACGCTGTTCAATCTCGTGCAAATCCTCATCGCTCATATTGCCCGCCGCGTTTTGCCCCACCGCCTCAAACACGCTGACGATGTTGAGGTCTTGTCCCTTGTAGCGTCCGGGCAAGATGGTTCCGCCGTACACATAAATCGCGGGCACATTGGCGCGTAGCATGCCCATCATGCCACCGGGCATATTTTTGTCGCACCCACCCACCACCAAAACACCATCCATCCACTGACCTTGTACGCAGGTCTCGATGCAGTCGGAAATCACTTCGCGCGAGACCAACGAGTACTTCATCCCTTCGGTGCCCATGGCCATGCCGTCAGAGATGGTAGGCGTGCCAAATATCTGTGCGTTGCCGCCGGCTTCTTCTATGCCCGCCACAGCCGCATCGGCCAGCTTTTGCAAGCCGCTGTTGCAAGGCGTGATGGTGCTGTGGCCGTTGGCCACGCCAATCATGGGCTTGCCAAAGTCGGACTCTTGATAACCCATGGCGTAGTACATGGAGCGATTGGGCGCGCGTGATTTACCAACAGTGATGTTGTCCGAGCGCAGATTTTTAAATTGGATGATGTGTTCAGTCATGGTGGTTCAAGGGTAGTTAAGCGTTGGGATAAAGTTGGGTCAGTAAATCGCAAACCGAGTCGCTGCATTTGATCAGATCAAACTGCTGCTGATCCATGAAACCCTCTTGCATCGAGTGGTGCATGGCTTGCAAAAACGTGTTGTAGTAGCCGCGTGTATTTAAAAACCCCAGCGGCTTATGGTGATAGCCCAATTGGCGCCACACCCACATTTCAATCATCTCTTCAAAGGTGCCTATGCCACCGGGTAGCGATAAAAATGCATTCGCCTTGTGGGACATCAGGCTTTTTCGCTCATGCATATCTTTCACCACGATCAGCTCGGTGCAGCGCTTGTTGGCGTGCTCACGCTCCACCAAGGCGGTGGGAATGATGCCAATGACCGTTGCGCCCGCGTCCAGTGCGGCATCGGCCACCAGCCCCATCAAGCCATTTTTGCCACCACCGTAGACCAGCTGCGCTTGGCGCTCGCCCAGCCAGTGTCCCACTTGGATGGCCGCCGCTTGGTAGTCGGGGTGGTGACCTAGGCGGGAGCCACAGTAAACCGCTAAAGAAAGGGTCGGTAGCGTGGGTGTCGTCGGCATCATCGGTATCGTCGGCTGTATCGGGTTTAAAGAACAGCGCTGGCGTGATCCGCTAATCGTGAACGCTCGCCACGTGCCAGTGTGATGTGTCCGCTGTGCGACCAACCTTTGAACTTGTCCACAATGTAGGTCAGGCCGCAAGAGCCCTCGGTGAGATAGGGTGTATCAATTTGTGCGAGGTTGCCCATGAGGACAATTTTGGTACCGGGGCCAGCGCGTGTCACCAGCGTTTTGATTTGCTTAGGCGTGAGATTTTGCGCCTCGTCAATGATGACGTATTTGTTTAAAAACGTGCGGCCACGCATAAAACTCATGCTCTTGATTTTGATACGGCTGCGAATTAAATCTTGCGTGGTGGCGCGTCCCCAATCGCTGGTGGTCGGGTCGTTTTTAGCGAGTACTTCAAGGTTGTCGTCAAGTGCGCCCATCCAGGGGCCCATTTTTTCTTCTTCGCTACCGGGCAGAAAACCAATGTCTTCACCCACGCTCACGGTCGCGCGCGTCACGATGATTTCGGTGTAGCGACGCTCATCTAACACTTGCGATAAACCGCAGGACAAGGCTAGCAGCGTTTTGCCAGTGCCTGCCGTACCGGCCAGTGTGACTAAATCTACCTCGGGGTCCATGAGTAAATTCATGGCGAAATTTTGCTCGCGGTTGCGGGCATTCACGCCCCAAACCGCGTGTTTGGTGTGCTGAAAATCTTTCAGTGTTTTAAGCGTCGCACCGTCCCCGCGCAGTTCAGTCACGCGGGCGTAGAGTGCTGGCTCGCCTTCTTGCTCGTAGTACAAGCACTCGTTGATGTGCCAATCCTGCGTTGATTTGCCCTTAACGCGGTACAGCGTGTGTCCGCCTTGCGTCCAGCTCTCTAGCTGTTTGGCCTGCTTGGTCCAAAAATCTGCCGTGAGGCGGGTGGCACCCGCATAAAGTACATCGCCATCGTCAAGAACCTTATCGTTTTGATAATCTTCTGCCGACAAACCCAGCGCATTGGCCTTGATGCGCATATTGATGTCTTTGGACACCAGCACCACATCACGCGGATGGCTGCTGCTGGATTCTGCCAATTTGAGCGAATGCACCACCGCCAAAATCTGGTTATCGGCCTTGCCTTGGGGCAAACTGGTTGGCAAATCCGCCACAAGCAGCGAGGTCTGAAAAAACAGCTTACCCATGGCCGCGCTGTGTCCAGTAGCGTCCAGCGCGACACCGTTTGACATTTTGTTCATGTCGCTGCCCGCAAGGCTGAGCAGCGTGTCTAACCAGCGACTGGCTTGGCGGGCGTTGCGGGCGACTTCGGTCGTTCCTTTTTTGTTGGAGTCCAACTCCTCCAGCACCACCATGGGCAGATAAACGTCGTGCTCTTCAAAGTGAAACAGACTCATGGGGTCGTGCATCAGCACATTGGTATCCAGCACAAATAAACGCCGCACACCGCCGCTGCGCGGTTTGGTTTTAGGCTTGGTCGGGTGTGTGGGTTTGATCGGCTGCGCAGGGATGGTTGACTGCGTGGGCGTGGCAATGACGCTGGAGGCCCTTGGATGAACGCTGGGCGGTGTGGCAATGGCGCGGGGCGCAGCGAGCGGCGCTACGCCCCGCAAGGCTGCGATCACAGCGCTAGGGAGCTTTGCCCCCGCTTTGGGTTTGGGCGGAGCAGGCAAGGGCATGGCGGTGGTGGGCTGATGGGCGAGCGCCGTTATGCCAGCGCGGGTTCTTCGGCGGCTACTTTGGCGGCAGCCTTTTCGGTCTTTTTGAGCGCCTTCACGGCCTTTAAAACCTCGTCAACGTGACCCGGGACTTTCAAGCCGCGCCACTCGGCACGCAAGATGCCATCGGAGCCAATTAGGAAGGTGCTGCGCTCAATACCTTTGACTTTTTTGCCGTACATGATTTTGTTTTTGACCACACCAAACATGTGGCACATTTTTTCTTCGGTATCGGCAATCAGGTCAAAGGGCAGCTCTAGTTTTGCCTTGAAGTCGTCATGCGACTTGATGTTGTCGCGCGACACACCAAAAACCGTAGCGCCCGTTTTGGCAAAGTCCTTGTACTTATCGCGAAACTCCATGGCTTCGGTGGTGCAGCCGGGTGTGTTGTCTTTAGGGTAGAAATACAAAACAACAATTTTGCCAAGGTGGGTGAGGTTAGAAACTTCAATGCCACTGGTGGCTTTGGCTTCAAATTCGGGGATACGTTTGTTAACGGTGACAGCCATGTTGGATTCTTTTCGCAAGGAAGGACGCTAGATAAGCGCAAACAACCGAGTATTTTAACCGTTATTGTAAGATTTCGCCAAGGGTTAACCATTGCCCTTCGAGGG
>CAZAIW010000182.1:0-4587 GCA_964485285.1 uncultured Burkholderiaceae bacterium
AGGCGTGCGCCGCTGGCTTTGATCTGCGCATTCATCTGGGCATAAAAATCATTGGGTGCAGTGCCCGTTGAGAGCTGGCGCTTGAGGCTCACCGTCACCACCTGGGCACCCGATGCGGCGATCGAGTCGCTCAAGACCTGCGGCGAAGGGTAGAGCGCTGTGCCAATAAAAAAACGGCTGGACAGTGTGATGTCGCCGAGTTGGAGATTCTGTGTGGTCAAGGTCATAAATGGCTTCAATGGGGATCAGCTTCGATTGTCCGCGCAAGTGGCGGGCAAGTCGCGGGCAAGTCGCGGGCAGGGCGTTATTTTAAAAATGTTGTGAGTGGGGTGTGGTAAGTTATTGGCTTAGTGGTGGTGGAGCGACTGGTCGTTCACCCCAGATATGGATCGTGAAAGGAAACCGTCCCATGATAGTTAAAACCCTGATGAAGCTGATGCTGGTTGCCTCACTGGTGTTTGGTGCGTTGGCGCATGCCAAACTCGTCGAAGAAGTCATCAGCATTCCCGTCAGTATCAAAGATATGTACGGCAAAGTTCATGCCCACAGCGTGCATACATATGTTTTTTACGATGACGAAAAAAAAAGCCCCCATCCCGTTGCCATCTTGGGGCATGGGCGTGCCTCCACGCCAGAGCAGCGTGTCAACCTCAATCTTTATGGTGGTTATGCGGGTACCGCAAAGTGGTTGGCGTATCAAGGATTTTTAGTGGCCGTTCCCGAGAGAATTGGCTACGGCAAAACCGGTGGGGAGGACATTGACCACAGCGGCAGATGCAATAACCCTAACTACCTCAGCGTGTATACCAATGCGGCCTCCCAAATGCTACAAGTGCTCAGTGCCGTTCGGCGTAGACCCGATGCATCACAGGATAAAGGTCTCGTGCTTGGGCAATCTTTTGGCGGTGCAACCGTCATCGCCTTGGCGGCACAAAATCCAACAGGCGTGCAAGCCGTAGTCAACCTAGCGGGCGGTGGCGGAGGCAACCCCGATAAGAGTCCAACTGAGCCTTGCCAACCTGATCGATTAAAAGAAATGTTCGCCAGCTATGGCGAAACTGCACGCATTGCATCACTGTGGATTTACACCGAAAACGATCAGTACTGGGGCGCTCAATATCCCAAAGACTGGTTTGCGGCATTCAAGGCTAAGGGCGGTGTGGGCGACTATCTGCTCTTGCCGCCCAACGGCAAAGACGGGCACACCACCTTTTACCGCGACCCCAAAGCGTGGCGTCCTCAAGTGTGGGATTTCTTAAAAGCACGCGGCTTGGTCAGTCGATGAAGAGTGTTGCTGGGCTAGAGGGCATGAAACAGCACATCAAAATCCCTACAAAACAAAAATTCTTACTAATAGGTGACCTACAGCCCTCACGCCGTAAGGCTTGCAGGCTATATGCTTCCACGAAGTCCAACCTGCAAGGCTTGCAAGCATGCACCCTTGCAAAAAATGATTCAAATGGGGCGGCAGCATGAAAAGCCCCCTCGCAACGACAAGTGCAATCAAACGCCGGACCTACACCGCACTATTGCTCACTACCGCACTGACAGCCTGCGCTCAACCTTTTGGAAGCCCTACCATGAAATTTGCTAATCATTCATTTGCGTTTGAAGTGCCCAACGACAGTCGTCATGACGAGATACTGGCTTACCGTTATGGTGCATTCAGGGGAAAGGGCGGTGTGGGAAAGCAATGCGGTTGCGAACCAATGTCTGCGCGGCTTGTATGGCGGGATACAACTTGTTGCAAATGCAGCAAAATAATGGTGTAATTGCCCAATGCGTACGCGAAACACACCCAGCACAGAAACACCTTGTCTTAGCCGCCAAGAGCATCTCCAATTGATTTGGCAGGTAATGGATCAAGGAAACCTAAAGAAAGGGTTCGCCCTTACAAATGCCACAGAATGTGCTGATCTAACTTTTTCTGTCACCATGCTGTGGAAATTGAGTGAGAGAGGGATTCCCACCGCATCGCTTGAACCATTTGGAAAATTCATTGGATTGAGCAAGACGGACGTTGCCGATTACGTTGAACTAGACAGAACAACCATTAAGCGGCGACTACAAGCAGGCGGGTTGCTACCTAGGCATTCATCAGAAAACGTGCTTCGGCTATTGGAAATTGAAAGCATGGTTTCTGAGACTTTCGGTGACGCTAATTCTTGTGCATGGCTTCATAAAAAACATCCTATGCTCGATGGCATAACGCCCATAGAGGCAGCAAAAACCTCATATGGTTCCCAACGTGTCAAAGACTTGTTAATCGCTACAAAATATGGTGGCGTACTTTGAGTTGTTTTTGGCGAATTGGTTTATGCCCTTATCCAGCCCCTTTTGAAAAAACCTTACTGCAAAACTTGGGATATGGTGCAACCCTTGGGAATGGTCGATGGCACACAAAATCCCATCTAGCAGGGCGCTCTGCCAGCTAGAAAAGCGCGTTCATTCCAACGGATTCAATCCCAAAGATCAGGCCATGATGATGTTGGAGTTGCCTCGTGATGCTGTCGTCCTTAATGTCAACGACTTGGGCTTGCCCTCCGATTGGCGCGATGATGAGGCAATCACACAAAAAATTGGAATGAGCTGGCTGATGGCATGCACCAGCTTGGCACTGCTCGTGCCCTCCTACATTGAGCCACTAGAAAACAATGTGCTTATTAACCCCGCCCATGATGACTACCAAAAAGTCACTCTGACTGTTGAGAAAAATCCGTTCTTTTTTGACCCGCGACTCTACGACTAGCGTTGGTTGACTCCATCAAGATGAATGGATTGATTAGGAAAATTTTCGCCTGTGAAATTTAAGCCTACCCCCCCGTAATGGGCTGAAAGGTAAATACGGCATCGCCATCTTGCAGTAGGCGCGTTTGGCGATCGGTACGGGGCACAAAAATTTGATTAACCGCTGTCGCTAGGGCTTGTGGGGTATGGCCTAGCGAGGTGATGAGGTCTGCAAGGCTTGTTCCACTTGGCTCGCAGCGAGGTGTTCCGTTTAAAGTGATGTTGATGGTGGGCTTGCTGGTCGTCATGCTGCGTTTGATTTTAAGGTCGTGCCTGTGTGGTTTTTGCGGTGGGGTTCATCTCGCGCAGGGCTTGTTCAACAAGGGCGGGCGCTATGAGCCAGCCGTGGCGGAATAAGCCGTTGATGCTGCTGATGCCCGGCGCGGTGGCTAGGCGCGGCAGGTTGTCGGGCAGGGCGGGGCGTAGGTTGGTCTCGCTGTGGATGAGGCGTGCTTCGGCTAGTTCGGGGATGACGCTGTGCGCGGCAGCCAGTAGCTCCACGGTGCTGCGCACGGAGACGGGGGAGCGGTCTTCGCTTTCTATTTCGCTGGCACCAACGACGATGCGGTTGCCCTCGCGCGGCACGAGGTAGACGCGGTGGCGTGGATGCAAGAGGCGCATAGGGCGTTCTAGTTGGATGCCCGGCGCGTGTAGCCAAAAAATTTCCCCTCTCACGCCTCTGACGGATTGCGCTCCCACGCCGCGCACGTCAAAGACCCAGTCGAAGTGGTGCGAGTCGGTGGCGGTTTGAATCTGGCCCGGTGTGAGTGAGGTGACGGTCTCGCCCCAGCGCCAAGTGGTGCCATGCAGGGCGGCTGCTGCGTACAAGGCTGTCATGGCTTGCACGGTGTCGATTTGTCCTTCAAATGGCAGTAACCACGCTTGTCCCGATGTGCGGACGGCGGGCTCGATGCCTTGCAAATCCTTGTGGGATAAGGCCTGCGGCGCATGCGCTGCATAGGCGGATGGGGTTTTGTGTGCGAGTAAATCGATCACGCGCTTGGCCGCGCCTGTGTCGCCCGCGTGCGCGAGTAGCAAGCTGCCAAGTTGCTTGAGCATCACCGGATGCTGGGGAGTTACCGCGCCAAGTTCGCTCACGATGCGACTCCACAGTGCGAGCGACCGGATGCCTTGTTCAAATACCGCCAGATTGGCGCTTTCCAGCTCGGCCATGGGCGAGAGCATGCCAGCAGCTGTCCAGCCCGCAGCCCCTGCGCTGCTTGGGCTTGGGACGGGGTCAAACACCGTCACGGCGTGTCCGGTGCGTGCCAGTTCGTAGGCGAGCAGGCGTCCGAGTAGGCCTGCGCCTGCGATGCCCATTTTTATCTTAGTAGTCATGCCAGCGAGTATAGAATCCATCCTTCGCTAGGGGTGTTGCTGCCAAGTTGGCAGTGACTGAGAAAGTCCCTTTGAACCTGATTGAGGTAATCCTCGCGCAGGGAAGCACAAAAAAGTTGTCAAGGCTTCTCGACTTTGACGCACAGACTTTTGACATTGCCTCTCTGTCTTCATTTATGAAAGTACATGATGACTGATAAAAATACACTTCAACCCGTGCCAAGCGACCAACGTGTCTTTGGTTTTGCCGATCACGCCTCGCTTTGGTTTAGCTTGGGCGTGGGTCTATTGGTGATGCAAGTGGGAGCCTATTTGGTTCCGGCCATGGGGACGCAAACGGCGCTCTTGGCGATTGTGGTGGGTTCTCTGGTCGGCGCAGGTTTGCTGGCTTGGACGGGGCAATTGGGCGCGGATCGCGGCTTGTCCAGTTCGGGGCTTATCCAGCAAACTTTTGGCTCTGGC
>CAZAIW010000183.1:0-4577 GCA_964485285.1 uncultured Burkholderiaceae bacterium
GTCCTACGGCATGCAATCAATGAAATCAAAAAGATTTGAAGCGAAAACTTTCAATATGCATTTGATTATATTCTAATCGATGAAAGTCAGGATTTCCCAGATTCTCTTTTTGAACTTTGTAAAATCATTACAAAGGAGCAGGTTTATGTAGCTTGAGATCTGTTCCAAGATATTTTTAGTGAACAAATAAATAATAGAGAAATTAATCCTGACTATATCCTTAATAAATGCTACAGAACTGATCCAAGAACTTTAATGTTTTCTCAATCAATATGAATGTGACTATTTGAGAAAACTCACCTAAACTGGCTTGAAGATGATGAATGGAATAAAATTTGATATAACATATCCAGGAATTGACAAATAGTATCTCTTTCTCGAGAACCAATAAGAAGGTTCGATGATCTAGATATCGACAATTATGAAAGCATGAAAATACTTAGCATATGAATAAACTATGCCGATGAGGCTACCATAGTCATAAATCAAATTATAGAAGATAATCCTACTATAACACCAGATGATATATGAGTAGTATTCCTCGATGATTATAATTCTTTATGTGATTTCTCTGCAAAATTAGAATTTCTACTTCAGTCAAAGTTGTCATGGCAAATTAATAAAGCCTATGAAACAAAACAAAAGATTAATAATCAGGTATTTGTAACAAATAAAAATAACGTCAAATGACTAGAGTTTCCTTTTCTAATTTGTGTTACAAAGCAAATTAGGGGTGATTATGAATATAGAAATACCTTGTATACAATGTTAACCCGATCATTCCTTCAGTCATACCTATTAGTTCATATACAGGAATGAGTTGATGAACAGAGAAATTGATTAGAGACTATTAATAAGGAAAAAAGGATAAGAACCATTCAACCAACCCAGCAAGAATTAGAAAATATAAAAGAGAGGATTAGGATTAAATGAAAAGAAAATAAGGATATATCTTATAGAGATTTTATCTTGCAGGTTTTACGTGATATTGGCATTGAGATAGATAAGATTGATGATGCATTAAGATTATTAAATGCGTCCAAGTATGAAAATAGTTTTGATGAAGATAGTGTAAAGGTATTTTTAATAGCAAATAAGAACTTTTTTTAAAGATGAAGAGTTATAAATTTGATATCCCCGAATATTTTATAAATAAATTTTTTCAGCCAATTAGATCAAAACTAGATGTATTATTGGTACTGCTAAATGCATTAGATTATATCATCCTCAATCCGGATATAGTATGATGAAAATTCTTATGAAAAATATTATTACAAATAGATAAAATGAGTCGATTATTCTTTTTCATTGAGAATAAATATTTTTCTATATCATTTCCATTTCTAGTTAGAGAAACGAATGAATGAAGACTAGAGTTCTTTATGAGGGATACCTTAATAGATCAATCAACAATATCCTCAATAAAAACAATTATATATCAATTATCAAGTGATGGTTATTCTTTACTAGATTTTTTATCAAACGATTCTGATAATAATTATGACGCTAGTTTAGCACGAATAATCAATGAGCTAATTCTAATCGAAGATTGATATATTCGTTATGACTATGATGAGATTTCTTATCTTGAGCATGTAAAAAAAGGCACATGAGATAATCATCCTCCGAATCACTATGACTTGTTTTATAGTAATAGGGTAACATTTAAGATTTGATTGAAATCTAAACTGAGAGAACAAGAGTTTGTTGATTTTCTTGATAGAGAAACTAAATGTATATTTTTAGAATAACTAATCAATGTCTTATGATAGGAATAGGTATATTAAGTAAGTTATACAACAAGAATTTGCAAACAATAAGACTAGGAAGTCATTATAAGAAGTAGAAATACTACCAAATAGTGTTTTTTTAACAACCCCTTAATATGGTAACTGGCTCAATGCTCTATGATTTTGTCCGCTGTCCACATAAAGTATGGCGAGATAAGTGGGGACCCATGAACGAGAAATCTGATGAAAAAAATTCTTTTCTCCAGTTACTTTGGGAAAAGGGGGTTTTACATGAAGCGAAAGTAATCGCAAATATATGATCTTGTCTCGATCTCTCTGAATGAGATTTTGAATCGCGAAAAACAAGAACAAAAGAGTCTATGAATCGAAAAGAGCCACTTATCTATCAAGGTATCATCGAGTGGGAAGATCTTTTGGGAATTCCTGACCTTCTCAGATTTGAGCCAGATGGAACCTATATTCCAGTCGATATAAAATCCGGTCTTGGATTCGAAGGAGTTGATGAAGAGGAATGAGATGACTGAAAACCAAAAAAACATTATGCGGTGCAATTGGCACTCTATGTTGAGATTTTGAGAAGAAATGAATATCTTGATAAAAACAAGGCGTGTATTATTGATATTACAGGAAAATCAGTTGATTATCCACTCGACGAACCACAATGATTGAGAACCCCGCAAACTTGGTGGGAATACTATCAGGATGTTCTTCAGGAAGTTCGAGCATTGCTCAAAGGAAATATCAAGAATAAACCGGCATATTCCTCTATGTGCAAACTGTGTGCTTGGTATTGAAGTTGCAAGAATGAATGTGAAACCAAGAAAGATCTGAGTCTTGTTTCAGAACTTGGGAGATCTAAACGGGATGTTATAGAGGCAGGACTTTGAATAAATACAGTTGAGGAGCTTGCAAATCTTGATCGATTAGTATTTGATGCCGCGCGAGATGCAAAAGCTGTTCCAGGTCTTGGAGAAAAAACCATTGAGAAATTAATGAGACGAGCCGATATGCTTCATCGAAATACTCCGCCAGTTCTTTTGGAGCCTGTTTCATTTCCTGATGTTGAAGTTGAATGTTTTTTCGATATAGAAGATGATCCTACTCAGAATTTTGTATATATGCATAGGGTGTACGAACGAAGGAGATCTGGAGAAATGAAATATATTCCATTTGTGGCCATAGAATTTTCCCCAGAGGCCGAGAAAGAAGCATGGGCTAATTTTTGGAACTATATTCATTCTCTTCCTAAGAATGACTTTTCTGTATATTATTACTCACATCATGAAAAATCTACATATGGACACATGAGAAAAAGATATCCAGATGTAATTGGCGAGATTGAATTAGAAAACTTCTTTGAAAATGAAAATGTGATTGATCTTTATAAAATAGTAAGATCCAAGATGGATTGGCCATTATACAGTTATTCGATCAAATATATTGCCACATATTTGGGGTTTAAGTGGCGAGATGAAACCCCATCAGGAGCACTATCAATACAGTGGTACAATGAATTCCTAAAAACTTGAGATCAGAGCATTATGCAACGTATCTTGGATTACAATGAGGACGATTGTAGAGCGACAATGGTTCTGAAAGATGGGATAATGAAACTCTAACTTACAGGTCTTAAAGAAAGATTTCCGGAGGATCTTTAGAGAAAAGTAAAATGAAAAGGTATCCTCAGTCAATCTAAGGATACTTCAATGTAAGCTTGACGAGTAATAAAATTATTATTTTTCTTCTGTCCAACTATTTTTATCCCGCTTTCATAGAAAAATTTTTCATACAACAACATTATCTGAAATTGAATAAATAAGACCTCAATATCGTACCTTTAGTCAGAAATAAGTACCTACCTCTAATGAGACTGCAAGATGATTTCAATCTAAAGACAATTGCGAAGATTCGACTGTAATATTTTTATTCTTAAATAAAGGAACTGCCTTTGATTTTATCTTTTCCCACATTTCTTTTCATTCTACTTTTCTATTTATTCAATCAAGAAGGCTTACTATTACCTCTAATTTGCAAGGACTAAATGATGTCAAATATTTCAAATAAAAACTGAGTCCAGTTAAATCACATGTTCTGAGATCTGTAGGATGATACGACTGTCAACTCCAAAGACATACTTTTGTTTCATCAGGAGTACAAAATGTTCCAGTCATTGATTTTATTGCCTCTGATTCAAGTAGTGCAACGCTCGAGATACTACTATGTACAATATATTTTCTTAGTGCTAATTTACCACTTACAAAACTTTTTTCCAATTCTGATGGAAGAACTCTTTTTCCGCTTACCTCACATACCTGCAACAGTCATGCCGTAACAATATTTCAAGTGGATTCACAAGTTTCAGATTCAGATTTTAGTAGAGAGTGTCATGTTATTGTACAATAGACAAATTCATCTTTATGTCCTTTTGTACCTGAAATTGCTGAACTGAGTTCCTCATCTATTCGATATTTTTTTCATGATACCTGACTTATGGCTAGTTCATCCTTAAGTGCTTCTATATGGGTGAAATCGCAAGTATCAAAATATATATTTTCAGCCGTCCTACCACTCAATACGGATCTTTTTAATAAATTCTTGCATATAGTTTTTCAACTCATTGAACATGTATCCACTTCATCTTTAAGTACTACTTTTCATGTAACAGAACATTTAGTGATATATTCAGGAAGGGATTTCCCATCACTGATTTGTGATTTTATTAGTAAATGTTTTAAGACTCTTAGATTGCTGACATCACAAATACCTAAACATTCTTCTGGAACGTTTTTTCACGTTTTCTGGCATTCAGATATAGTCGGTAAATCC
>CAZAIW010000184.1:0-4566 GCA_964485285.1 uncultured Burkholderiaceae bacterium
GTGTACGAAAAAGGCGCAGAAGTCGTGCGCATGATGCAAACGCTGGTCGGCCAAGATGGCTTTAGGCAAGGTATGGCGCTTTACTTTCAGCGCCACGATGGCTGCGCCGTCACCTGTGATGATTTTGCACAAAGCATCGCTGATGCCAACCCCGCATCGCCCTTGGCACAGCATCTCGCGCCCTTTAAAAACTGGTACAGCCAAGCGGGCACGCCGCGCGTGGCGGTCACCAGCCACTACGACGCGGCGGCGCAAAGCTATACCCTCACGCTAACGCAGCATCTGCGCGAAGGCCAGTCCCCCTTTGTTATTCCGTTTGCGCTGGGTTTGCTTGCGCCAACAGGCGAGGCCTTGTCCGGCACGCATCTACATGTGATGACGCAAATCAGCGAGTCCATCCGCATGGACGGTGTGAGCGCAGAGCCCACACCATCACTGTTGCGCGGCTTTTCCGCACCCATCCTTGTGGAGTACGACTACAGCGACGAGCAATTGCTCAACCTCATGGCACACGACACGGATGCCTTTAACCGCTGGGAGGCCGCTCAGCGCTTGGTGCTGCGCCAGCTCATCGCATGCGTACAAAGCACCACGAGTGCGCCATCGCTCACGCAAGGAACGGTAGCTGCACTGGGGGCGGTTGTGAGCGATCCGCAACTTGATGCGGCGTTTAAAACTTCGATGCTGACACTACCCAGCGAGAGCGCCATCGCCGAGCAGATGCAAACGGTTGATCCACAGCGCATTCACGCCGTGCGCGAAGCCGTGCGCGTGCAACTGGCCACCGAGCTAGAGTCCGCATGGCAAGCCGCTTTTGAGACACATCAAACAACGGGGGTCTACGTCCCCGATGCACACGCCAGTGGCAGACGCGCACTTGCCAATATGGCGCTTGTCTTTCTATGTTTGGCCGCTCAAGCATCTGGCGATGCGCACCGCTTGCAAGTCACAGTAGGCAAAGCTTACCAACGCTTCAAAGACGCTGCAAACATGACCGACCGCATGGGTGCTTTGCTCGCTTTGATGCTCACCAAGCACGAATTGGCCGACGCGGCACTGGCGCGTTTTCATGCCCTCTTTGCAAGCGACGACTTGGTCATCGACAAATGGTTTGCGCTGCAAGCAGGACAAAGCGACAAAAATGGCGATGTCTTGCCGATCGTCAAAAACCTCATAAAGCATCCTGACTTCAAGGCCAGCAATCCCAACCGCTTTCGCAGCTTGGTCTTTAGTTACTGCGCAGCGAACCCCGCCGCCTTCCACCGTGCGGACGCGGCAGGCTATGTCTTTTGGAGTGAGCAAGTCCTCGCCATGGATGCGGCCAACCCACAAGTCGCCGCGCGTTTGGCACGCGCCCTTGAGCGCTGGAACAAGTTGGCTGAGCCTTACCGAAGTGCCGCCAAAGTTGCCATCGAGCGCGTAGCGGCTAAAAGCAACCTTAGCCGCGATGCGCGCGAAGTGGTGACACGCGCACTAGCCTAGGGCTTAAGGGCCCACTCACTTCAGACGATTCACGTAGCGGCACTGGTTCGCATCAAACCAAGTGATGGAGTATTCACCAACAGCGCCTTCACTGGTGTACGAGACCCGCTCCACTCGCGGACAAGCGCGGTGGGCACGCAGTTCGCGCGTAGCAGGTGCCCAATCAGGCAGCTCGCCTTGACCAATGCGGTCTTCAACGCTAGCAATCCAAAACCCTAGGCGTTCTTTGTAGAACAGGTATAAGGCCTCGCCAACATCGGTGCGCTCCAGATGGGGGTGATGCGTGCTATCAAAATAAATCTCTTCAAGCGCCACAGGTTGATCGTTCAAGTGCCGCA
This sequence comes from uncultured Burkholderiaceae bacterium, assembly GCA_964485285.1. Lineage (GTDB taxonomy): Bacteria > Pseudomonadota > Gammaproteobacteria > Burkholderiales > Burkholderiaceae_C > JASGCK01. Next base: position 1,821 of record CAZAIW010000184.1, read on the forward strand.
CACGTCGCACACGATAACAGTGCTTAGAAAACAAAGGTCGAAAGTGAGATGGCGTTTCGATTTTGTCAAACGCAACAATCTGCGCAGTTGGAAGACCACCGCCGCGCAGCAACTCTAGCTTAAAAAATTCGTACACGCTTTTACTAGCGTCGGCTTGGCTGTGCGCCTGTTTGACGTAGGTGCCAGAGCCTTGCCTACGCTCAAGCATTCCGCGCAAAGCCAATTCGGATAAGGCCTTGCGCAAGGTGCCCACCGCCACACCCAATTGTTCTGCCAGCTGCGCCTCGGGTGGTAAGCGATCACCCACGGCATAAAAACCGGCCGCAATTTCGCGCGTGAGTAACTCGCTAATTTGAATGTAAATGGGCAGGGCAACCGAGGGATGGGGCATACCCTTATTGTAAAGTCATTCATGATTGATATACTTCAGCACATGAACACTTCTACCCCCACACTCAGCGACACCATCGTTCCGGTGAAAAGCCGGGATTTAGACGCCACCGAAGTCTCGTGGTTTGCACCGATTTGCTCCGATGACTACCGCTTTCTTGGCGTTCCCGATGGCAGCTTGCGCTCTAGCTTTGAAAACACCAGTCGCATCGTGCAAACGGCGGATCAGCTTGGGTTTCGCAACATCCTGTGCCCATCGTCCTACCAAGTCGGGCAAGACACACTGAGCTTTGTCGCCGCAATGGCACCCTTGACGCAGCGCATGAATTTGATTGCGGCTATCCGCATGGGCGAGATGCAGCCCATCATGCTGGCGCGAACGGTCGCAACGCTCGACCATATGCTTAAAGGTCGCTTGACGCTGAATGTGATCTCGTCCGACTTTCCTGGCGAAGTGGCCTCTAACGAGCTGCGTTACCAGCGCAGCAAAGAAGTGGTCGAGATTTTGAAACAAGCGTGGACGCAAGACGAGATTAACTACGAGGGGAAAATCTACCAATTCAAAGGCCTTAGCACCGCGCCCGCCAAACCCTATCAACAAAACGGCGGCCCCTTGCTTTATTTTGGTGGTTACTCGCCCGATGCCGTCAACTTGTGCGCCGAGCACTGCGATGTTTACTTGATGTGGCCCGAGACCGAAACGCAGCTGCAAGAGCGCATGCGCGTTGTGCACGAGCGAGCCCGTCACTTTGGGCGTACGCTTGATTACGGCCTTCGCATCCACATGATCGTGCGCGACACCGAGACCGAAGCGCGTGAATACGCGGAGAGTTTGGTCAGCCAACTAGACGACGAGATCGGGCGACAAATCCGCGAACGTGCTTTAGATGCCAAAAATTTTGGTGTGTCAATTCAAGCGAAAAATCGCGAGCTGGCGGACGACTTGGGCTACATTGAACCCAACGTCTGGACGGGCATTGGCCGGGCTCGCTCGGGCTGCGGTGCCGCGCTGGTCGGCTCGGTTGATCAAGTGCTCAGCAAAATTGAACGCTACAAAAAAATGGGCATCCGCGCCTTTATCTTCTCAGGGTATCCACATCTTGAGGAGTGCGAACGTGTCGGTACCAAGGTGCTACCGCATCTTAAAACCTGCTCACTCGCCGAGGTGTATGGGCGTGTGCCCGCCTCCACACCCGCGACACCGCTAGGCGTGGGCGTGCGCAAATAAACATTGAAAAGGCTCTCATGCAAACCATTCACCTTCACCCGGCGCTGCCGCCCTTTAGTCGCATTGTTTACGGTGCTTGGCGTCTCAATGACGATGTCGACAACTCGCCCCAAAGCGTACTGGCCAAAATCGAAACCGCGCTGGATGTGGGCATCACCACCTTTGACCACGCCGACATTTACGGCGACTATTCATGCGAGACCTTATTTGGTGCGGCTTTGCGCTTACATACGTCGCTCAAAAATCACATCCAAATTGTGACCAAATGCGACATCATGCTCAAAAGCGAGAAGTACCCCGAGCGCCACGTCAAGCACTACGACACAACGCCCGCGCACATTCGTGCATCTGTCGATGCGTCACTGGCCAGATTGGGTGCTGACGTGATTGATGTGCTGCTCATTCATCGCCCCGACCCCTTGATGGATGCAGCTGCCACGGGGGCGTGCTTAGATGATTTGATCAAGATCGGAAAAATTAAAGCCGCAGGGGTTTCCAACTTTATGCCGCATGACTGGAACTTATTGCAAGCCTCTATGAAAACCCCACTGGTGACCAATCAGTTAGAGATCAGTCTGCTGGCCAGACAAGCCTTGACCGATGGCACGCTTGCGCAAGCTCAACAGCTCAAAGCTCCGCCTATGGCTTGGTCGCCTTTGGGTGGTGGCGCTTTGTTTAACGATCAAGCCGATGCAGATCGTGTGCGCCCGGCCTTGCATCGACTGGCTATTCATTACGGCGTACAAATTGATGCCGTTGCCATTGCTTGGCTATTGGCACATCCAGCGCGCATCTTGCCCGTTGTAGGAACCAATAAACTGGATCGCATCGCCAAATTGGGCGATGCGTTTAAGGTTCAGCTCCCGCGCGAGACATGGTTTGAATTGTTGCAACTGGCCAGTGGCAGCGAAGTCGCCTAAAGCCCTGGCATGACCACCGACATCAAACAAGCCATGGCCTGCTTCGCGACGGGCGTGACGGTCATTACCGCCACCCATGCGGGTCAGGACTTTGGCATGACGTGCAACTCGTTCAACACTGTCTCGCTGGAGCCCGCGCTGGTGCTGTGGTCGATCAGGCAAGCCTCGGCCAACCGTGCACATTTTGAGGCAGCGGGTGGCTATACCG